>JAAXZP010000081.1 GCA_012719815.1 Christensenellaceae bacterium | reverse complement strand
TGAATGCCCAGGAACGAATAGATGCGGTTTTTCTGCCAGTCCGCCAGCACCAGCCACGCCGCCGGCAGCGCCGCGCACACGCAGCCCACCATTCCGAGCAGCAGCTTTAAACTGGTGCGTGCCAGAAACAGCATGGTGAAGAACGTAAACACATATACCATCGCGGTGCCGAAATCAGGCTGGGCGATAATCAGCGCCAAAGGCAATAGGAATGCGCCGAGAATGGGCAGCAGCTCTCTCACCTTGGTGATGCCGCCGGCCTTGCCCTTGGTGCGGTCGGAGATCATACGCGCCAGCAGTATGATGATCGCGACCTTGCCGATCTCGCTGGGCTGGAAGCCGGAATTGCCGATGCGGAACCAGCCCTTGGTGCCGTTAACGGTCTTGCCGAACAAAAGCACCGCCACCAGCAGTATGATCAGGATGGTATATATCCATTTGTAGTACTCGCCGATCGCATGATAATCGGGCAGCAGCACCACAAACATCGCAAACAGGCCCACGCCCAGCCATGTCAGCTGCTGGACAACGTAATCGAGGTTCAGCTGGCTCAGCACGACGGAAAGCGAACCGGCGCCTTCCACCAGCGGTTCGGACACGGCGCTGGCGATCGCCACCAGGCTGAACAGTATCAGCGCCATGATGTTGGCGAACAGCAGCCAGTCTATATGCTTGAACATCCGCGGGTCAATGAATCTCAGCTTCAAATCGCATTACCCCTGCTCGCCGCATCCGGCAACAACAAACGTTCCGGACGCGGCAATCATTACAATTCTATTTAGGAATTATAACACAATTGTAAACATTTCAATAGCGGCGCGTGAAAAGTTTACATTTATACCGCACAGCATATCAGAAAAATCCCACGGTGCAAAGACCAAGCCGTGCAATAACGCCCTATTCTTCTGCGTCATTCCACGATTTTCACGCGCAGCGCCCGGCCCTGAAGCGGGTACGATTCGGCCACCGCCCCGTCGAACACCACTTCCACGATGTTCCCGACGCGGATGTCATCCGGGCTGGCTGGTTCCTCGTCCTTGCCAACGACTGCCGTCGCGCTGTCCACGCGCACATAAGCTTTCATCAGCATATCGGCTTGCGGGTCCTCCTCCACCAGCATCCTGATGCCGTCCCCGCTCTCTTCGATTTCCGTCACCTCGCCGCGGATGCCCAGCGCGCTTTGCAAGCCCTCCAGCAGCTCCTCGCCGGACTGCGGGCACTTGTCCGTCAGCCTGTTAAACGACAGATACAGAAAGCTGCTTCCGTCCACCAGATAAACCGCGGTATGGTTGCCTTCCAGGCCTTCGTCCCGGGTTGCGCCGAGTTTAGTTATGATATTGCCGTACGCCGTTCCCGCCTCGATGGCGGCCACGCTGTCGCTGGATATAAACGCCACTGCGTTGTCCGCCGACCCCAGATCAGCGGGATATGCCGCGCCGCAAGCGGCCAGCAAGGCAATAGCGGCCGATAAGATTACGATCATTAGCCCAAGTCTTTTCATATTGTCCTCCAAAAAACTTTTATCTGAAAAACCTTTATCTTATAGACGCAGGCCGGCAGCGCAATGTTCCGCAGCTCGTTAGCTTTGAGTTTGCTATTAAACGACACGAAACAGGCCGGTCCTGAAATATGGACAAAGCGCGGCGGGCAGTGTTATATTAAAAGCGCTGATATTACCCGCCGGATATCATGCCGGCGGTCCCGGAAGACGGGAGGAACACATGGCTTACAGGGCGCTCTATCGCACATGGCGGCCCCGGCGTTTCGCCGACGTGGTCGGTCAGGAGCCGATCACCCGGGTGCTGTCGGGCGAGATCGAAAGCGGCAAAATTGCGCACGCATATCTGTTTTCCGGACCGCGCGGCACCGGCAAAACCAGCCTCGCGAAGATATTCGCGCGCGCCGTGAACTGCCAGAACCGGCAGGGCGCCGAACCCTGCGGAGAATGCGAATCCTGCCGGGCCATAGCGGAAGACGGCTCGGTGGATATCGTGGAAATCGACGCCGCGTCCAACACCGGCGTGGACAACATCCGCGACATTCGCGACCGCGTCAACCTCCTGCCCGCCTTCTGCGCTTACAAGGTCTACATCATCGACGAGGTGCATATGCTCTCCAAGGGCGCGTTCAATGCGCTGCTCAAAACGCTGGAGGAGCCGCCCTCGCACGTCATATTCATACTGGCCACCACCGCGCCGCACAAGCTGCCCGCCACCATACTGTCGCGCTGCCAGCGCTTTGATTTTCAGCGCATCCCCGCTTCGGCAATCCAGCGGCGGCTGGCTGAAGTGGCGCAGGCTGAGGGCTTTGTCTACGAGGACAGCGCCTTAAAAATCATCGCCCGGGCGGCGGAAGGCGGTATGCGCGACGCGCTGTCCATACTCGACCAGTGCGCCGCGTTTGGCGCCATCACGGCCGCCAGCGTCGCGGCGGCGCTGGGCAGCGGCGACATGCGGCTGCTCTACAATCTGGCGGCGCATATATCGGCATACGACGAAAAAGGCGCGCTCACCTGCCTGAAAT
>JAAXZP010000080.1 GCA_012719815.1 Christensenellaceae bacterium | reverse complement strand
TCCGCAGGTGCCAAGGTTCATCTGTATGTCGCCCGGGGCGATGGCGCCGCCGCCCAGCCAGCCCGCGTTGCAGTCCGTTTGGCCGGAAAGCACGGGTATGCCGGCAGTGAGCCCGGTATCTTCCGCTGCCTGCGGGGTCAGCGTGCCGATAACCTCTTCGCATCCCGTGACGGGCGGGAACATCGCGGGGTCCAGACCAAGCTCCGTCAGCATCTGCTCGTCAAACCGGCGGTTGTAAATGTCGTAAGCGCCGAAGAACATGGCGTTGGATGAGTTGACGTTGTGCACTCCCGTGAAACGGTATGTGAGATAGCCGTCTATGCTGTGGACGGCGCGGATACGGGAATACACATCCGGCATATGGCGTTTGAGCCAAAGCAGGTTGACGATAGAGGGATGGTCCTCCAAACGGTTGGCGGTAACGGAAAAATACCGCTCGATGCCAATGGTTTGTGCCACGTATGCGACTTCTTCCTTTGCGCGCCGGTCCATCAGGTTGATGGCGCGGCCGATGGCTTCGCCGGCCTGATCGGTTACCACCAGCGAAGGCATGGCGGCGGATACTGCGATAGCTGCGATATCCCGGGGAGAAACACCGCTTTTTGCAAGGCAGGCGCGGATATTTTGGCATGTGGCGCTGTAGTAGCGCTCAGGGTCGTGCTCGCTCCAGTCCGGATGATCGGTATAGATGGGGTATTCGCGGAAAGAGTAAGCGAGCATATTCAATTCTTCGTCCGTCAGGCAGACTTTTGTGCCGCCGGTACCAAAATCGATTCCGAGCAGATATTGCATGGCATGCCTCCTTTCGTTTTTCAGTTATTTATTATGAATTATGATAGAATTTACGGAGGTTATAATTATCATAACACGAGCTTTCAATCACGTCAATGCCAATAATTTTCGGTGTTTTTGGGCCTCGCGACATATAAGGTAATTATTTTATCAGTGAAATTATGGCTATTGACATTTCATATATTGATACGTAAAATGAAATTAAACAACGAGAAGTTTCAACAATGGCGTTATGTTCAATGATAAAAACAAAGGAAGAAGGGCGCGAAATGGATGATAATCAAATAAAACTCCCCCATGAGGTAGAAGTGCGGCTGAAGGCCGTGTATGCCTCCTTAAAATCCGCGGAGAAAAAGGCGGCAGATTTTCTGGTGAAGGACCCTGCTTCCTTCGCTACACTTTCCATCATGGATGTGGCGAAAAAGGCAGGGTGCAGCGAAGCGACGGTCTGGCGATTTGTGAAGAAACTGGCGTACGACAGTTACGGGGAATTCAAGGAAGCGCTCAACAACCCGCAGCAGGAAGTAAAGGCTGTGGACCTGTTTGAGTCCTACAGCGAAAAGGACACCTGCGTGCAGATCATGCAGAAAACTTTCTCCATAGCGGCTGCCGCCATCAACGATACGCTGCTCTCCATCGACAACGATCAGTTTCAGCTTGCGTTTGAGCATTTGAAACGCGCGCAGCGCACCGCCTGTTTTGGCGCAGGCGATGCGAGCATTGTGGCGGATGCCATGTATTACAAGCTCATCCGCATCGGCAAACAGGCTTTTGTCGCGAACGATACCGATGGCATGAACATCATATGCACATGCTTAAAGCCGGGAGACGTGGCGATCTGCATTTCCCATTCGGGCGCGACGCGCAATATTGTGGGAGTGGCCAAACTGTGCCGGAAGAAAGGCGTAACCGTTATCGCCATCACCAACTATCCCATGGCCCAGCTTGCCAAAAATGCGGACATCGTGCTGTTTACGGCTTCTTTTACTGAAAGCAAGAACGGCGAGATCATTTCAAAG
>JAAXZP010000079.1 GCA_012719815.1 Christensenellaceae bacterium | reverse complement strand
TTTTCAGTCTCCCAAAATCCAAAAACCCGATGACCAAAAACACAATTCCCATGACCACGGCCAGCAGCAGCGTGCTCAGCTGCGGCACTTTGCCGTAGTACAGCACTTCGCGGTACGCCATAATGATAGACGTCATGGGATTCATCATGAAAATGCCCCTGAACTTTTCAGGTACCGCGTCCACCGAATACATCACCGGCGACAAAAACTGCCACGCCATCACCACGATGCCGATGATATATTCCATGTCCCGGAAAAACACCGTCACCGCCGATATGATCATCGCGATGCCCAACGCGAGAAGATATTCCACAATCATGATCACGGGCAGGCATAAAAGCGCCAGTATGCTCGGCGTAACGCCGGAGATGAAAACCACCGCGAGCATCACGACAAAGGTATAGAGCATGTTGACGAAAGCGCTCGTGACATGCGATATGGGCAAAACTTCCCGCGGGAAGTATATCTTCGTGACCATGCCCTTTTGCGCCAGCACACAGCCGGCCCCTCCGGCCACAGCCGTGGAAAAGAATATCCACGGGATCAGCGCCACAAACAGGAATAAATAATATTTTTCAATGCCCGCTCTCAAAACGATGGAAAACACAAACGTGTAAACGATAAGCTGAAGCAGCGGGTTGATAAATGTCCACAAAAAACCTAATACCGACCCTTTGTACCGCCCTCTCAAATCCTTTTTGACAAGCCCGAATATCATCTGCCGATATTCATACAGCTCTTTGATTGTCCGCATTCGCCTGAAATACTCTCCGTATCAAAACACCAGAATTACAGCCTTTTCCGCCCGATTCACGTGTTGAGTATACAAATAGCCAGACGGTTTGTCAACCAAAGGCTCCCATCGCTTTATGGACAAAGGCCTGTGCTTGATGTATTATGGACTCGTATCTCCTGGACAGGTGGGTTTGCCGCAGTGCTGAAGCGCATCATTAAGAAAATACTCCGATACGGGCCGATCGCCAAAATTGTTCTGCTGTTCTCCCGGCTGCTGCCGTCAGGCCTTAGAGCCAGAATATGCGCGGCGGCGTACGATCCCGGCCGGATGAAGCCGAACCGCCCTTTTGAGCCGGGCGCATACCAGGAGGGCGTCAACCTGTTCGGATATCTGAAAGCGCAGATGGGCCTGGGCCCGGGCGCCCGCCTGATGGCCAGCGCCATTGAGCACAGCGGGCTGCCCCACACGCTGATCAACGTTTTTGCAGGCAATCCGGCCCGCCATGGCGAGACCGAGTTCGACAGCCGTCTGTCCAAAGCGCCGCTTTACAACACCAACATCGTGCATATCAACCCCGAGCAGATCCCGCTGCTGCGGCACCTTTACCAGCGCCGCGCATGGGACAGGCGCTACAATATCGCGATATGGCTCTGGGAACTGGAGGAGTTCCCCTCCGAATGGGCCTCGCAGTTCCGGTACTTTGACGAAATATGGACGCCCTCCACGTTCACGACGGCAAGCATCGCGAAAAGCACATCGCTGCCCGTTGTCACCATACCGTACGGAGTGCGGGCGGAAGCGGATGCCAATATGGACCGGCGATATTTCGGGCTGCCGGAGCACCGATTTTTATTCCTGTGCATGTACGACGTCAACAGCACGATGGAGCGCAAAAACCCCATGGGCGCCATCGACGCGTTTTTCGCCGCCTTCCCCCAGGACTCGGCGGACGTGGGGCTGGTGGTCAAAGTCAACAACGCCACGCCGGAAAATTTAAGGCAGCTACACTCCTATATAGGCGGGCGGCGGAACGTATATGTCATCAGCACGCCGATGAGCCGCGTCGAGGTACACTCGCTGATTAAGGCCTGCGACGTGTTCGTCAGCCTGCACCGCAGCGAGGGGTTCGGCTTGGTCATGGCGGAGGCGATGGCGCTGGGCGTGCCTGTGATCGCCACCAACTGGTCCGCAAACACCGACTTCATGCGACCGGACAATTCGTGCCTTGTGGATTACACGTTTACCGACGTGCGCGACGGCTATTACCAGTCCCGGCACGGCCAGAGGTGGGCGGACCCGGACATCGGCCACGCGGCGCAATACATGCAAAGCCTGTATCACGACCGGCAGCTCTGCGACCGGCTCGCCCGTTTGGGCCGGGAAAGCATACAGCGCGAATTCTCCGTCGAGCAGTGCTCCATAAAAATACGAAACCGCCTGCGCGAGATTGGCGTTATCTCCGGCAATCTCTGACGCAGACGGCTTTTGCGCTTTACAGTCCCGGCATCAGATTTCCCTGCTTGGGGCTACCCCGTCCGCCAGCTTATCGATGTACTGCCCGTATTCCGTCTTAATGAGCGGCTGAGCAAGCCGCTTGAGTTGCGTTTCGTCGATAAATCCCATGCGGTACGCGATCTCCTCGATGCAGGCGATGTAAAGTCCCTGCCGCTTCTGGATAGTCGCCACGAAATTGGACGCGGCGATCAGGTCGTCGTGCGTGCCGGTATCCAGCCACGCCGTGCCGCGCCCCAGTATCTCGACGCGGAGCTTGCCGTTTTTCAGGTACGTCTCGTTGACCGTCGTGATCTCCAGTTCCCCGCGCGCCGAAGGCTTCAGGCTTTTCGCTATCTCCACGACGTCGTTGTCGTAGAAATACAGCCCGGGCACCGCGTAGTTGGAGCGGGGTATGCTCGGCTTTTCCTCGATGGAGATAGCGTTTCCGTTCTCGTCGAACTCGACCACGCCGTAAGCGCGCGGCTCGTTGACGTAGTAACCGAATATCACCGCGCCTTCTTTCAGCTGCGCCGCGCGCTGCACGCTCTCGGTAAAGCCGTGACCGTAGAATATGTTGTCCCCCAGCACCAGCGCGCAGGAATCATCCCCGATGAACTTCTCGCCGATGATAAAAGCCTCGGCAATACCGTTGGGCGCCTGCTGCACCTTATAGGAAAAATGCAGCCCCAGATCCTCTCCCCCGCCGAGCAGCCTTTCAAACATCGGCAAATCAACCGGCGTCGAAATGATCAGTATGTCCCGTATCCCCGCCAGCATCAGCGTGGACAGCGGGTAGTAGATCATGGGCTTGTCGTACACCGGCAGCAGCTGTTTCGATACCGCTTTGGTGATCGGGTACAGGCGTGTCCCCGTACCGCCCGCCAGAATGATCCCCTTCATATTCCGATCTCCTTTTTGCTCCTATATATCGCGTAAATACTCATACAGCGCATCTTCCCAGCTTCTGAACAGGTTCTTTCCGACCGCCTTCAGAGCGGCGTTCTCCAGCACGCTCCACCTGGGCCGGGGCGCCGCGCCCGGATGCTCCCGGCTGTATTCTTCGGTGCTTATGGTCAGCACCCGCACATTTTTGCCGGACAGTTCGAATATCTTCACCGCAAAATCATGCCAGCTGCAATGTCCTTCGCAGGTGGCGTGATACAGCCCGTACGCCCCCGTCCCCAGCAGCGCGCATATCGTTTCGGCGAGGTCCACCGTAGAGGTGGGCGAGCCGATCTGGTCGCTCACCACGGTGATTTCATCCTTCGTCTCCGCAAGCCGCAGCATTGTGCGCACGAAATTGTGCCCGTCGCCGTACAGCCACGCGGTGCGCAGTATATACAGCCTGCCGCAGTGCTGCTGCGCGAATCGCTCTCCCGCGAGTTTCGTCCGCCCGTACGCCGTCACAGGGCCGCAGGGGTCGGTTT
>JAAXZP010000078.1 GCA_012719815.1 Christensenellaceae bacterium | reverse complement strand
ATACTATGTACCAAACGAAAGCGCATCAAGGAAAGGAAGTTCCGCCATGAAAAACGAATCCAAAACCAAAGACCGGCATAACATCGACTGGGAAAACGACTATTCCCCGCGGAATATCGCCTCCACTACCGACTGTACCGGCATAATGTACAAGCCCCCTCTGACGGACGAGGAGGTGGAAAACTACGAAGATATCTACTCTGTGCCGCAGCAGGCGGATACGGTTGCACACAAGACCTTAACGCCCGAGCAGCAGCAGCGCATCAGTTCCGTACAAAAAGGGCGGGGTTAATGGCGCACTTGGGGCGCACGGCTGCCGGTCTCGGCACCATATCACTCACAGCGGCATTGCGAGGCAGTACCCCCAGACTCCGCTTCGTACGGCTTCAGTGACGCAAAACATACAGGGTTCACAGCAGGCATATATATCAGGATAACAGGATGATGCGATAATGTGCCCGTATTCGTCGAAGTAAACGATGCGGGCGCTCAGCGTTTCCCCCGCCTCAATCATGCCGTACGAATAATACGGACTTAGGCGCTTGTCAGTGGGCGAGCCGGGATTTAACGCCAACACGCCGTCATGGATGCCGAGGTACGGAATATGGCTGTGGCCAAACACGACAGCGTCCACGTGCTGACCATTAAATGCGTCCAGGGCCCGCTCCAGCGTTTTGCCCCTGGTGCCGTGGCCGTGGCAAACGCCGATTCGGAAACGACCCGCGCGCAGTATCCGGCGCTCCACCAGCATCTCGCGCAAAGCCGCGTCGTCCGCGTTTCCCGCCACCGCCGTTACCGGCGCGAACGCCGCCAGCATGTCCAGTATATCTGATTTGGTAATATCTCCAGCATGGATAATGTGATCCGCTTTCTCCAGCATCGCCTGCAAAGCATAAGGCAGGGTCTTCACCCTTTTGGGCATATGCGTGTCCGCTGTCGCGACAATTCTCATGGCTTCCCCCGTCAGGCCGCTTATGGCTCGCTGCGCCGTTTGTTTACGGAAAATTTATTTGACAAACGGCTGTAATAACTTTATTTTGTTAAATGTACGTCTTTTTCATTACAAGCCATTGAGAGGGCTTTTATAATGCGTTTTAGGAAGCTGATACCACTTTTTTTCGCCATATTGCTGCTGGCCGGGTGCACTCAAACGTCCACGGTGATCGTGGTCACTCCGCCTCCCGCCGTTTCTGAACCGCAGTCGACGCCCGGCCCCACGTCGGTGCCGACACCCAGCCTTACGCCGGAGCCGGCACCGAGCCCTACGCCGGAGCCGACGCCCAGTCCCACACCTAATCCTTACTTCAGCGATCAGGAGGAAGTCACAGCGGATCCGGACAGCGGTCACTGGCTGTACCGTTCGCCCACGCTGTATGTGGATATCCAGCGCACCATCGACAAAGAGAACAAGCAGGTCTATTACGTGGCCGACGTCCGCGTCCGGAACGGAGAGCGGGAGAGATCTGGTTTTTCCACGCCCAAAAGGCCGGGCGGCAAGTCAACCGATCTTAAAAAAATCGTTCGTTATTATAAAGCCGTGGTGGCGGTAAACGGCGATTTTCTGGACAACAATTCCAGCGATAAAGAGCGCAAAGGCGTCATCATCCGCGACGGTCAGGTTATTGTCGACAAGAAAAAGGCGGACACGCTCGCATTTATGCCGGACGGCACCATGAAAGTGTTCGCAGCAGGCCAAGCCGATGCGGAAAGCCTGTTGGCGCAGGGCATCCAGACGACGTATTCATTCGGTCCCACGCTGATCAACAACGGCGTGATCCAGGAGGGGCTGGATGAGCACCGTCTGCGCAAGCCCAACCCGCGCACCGCAGTGGGTTACATCGAGCCGAGCCATTATCTATTAATTGTGGTGGAAGGCCGCAGCAAGCGCGCCAAAGGCATGACGCTGGTAGAGCTCGCTGAACTGTTCGCCTCGTACGGCTGCGAGATCGCCTATAATCTGGACGGCGGCGCGTCCGCGGCGATGACGTTCATGGGCGAAGTCATCAGCGAATACCAGGGATCCACCTCCGGACAACGCCCCGTGCCCGACGCGCTGATGTTCGGCTATTCCGAGCTGGTGGATTCAGGCGACTGACCAATTCCAACCGCAATGAGCGCCGGGCAAACCGGCGTTTTTCGTTTCCCCACTTTTCCTGCATACAGCCGTATAAATAAAAAAAGTCTACCCAAACGTACTCAAACACACTATAATACTTTTTTGAATGCTGTAACGGAGGGACGATTTGAACAAGTCAGCTGAGCCAACTACGCGGCAGCAGGTCTTCGCAAACGGTTATATGCTCTTTCAGACGATGATATGGGGGCTGTCTTTCATCTGGACCAAGAATATCAACGCCGAGATGCCCACCATCGCCTATCTCGCGTTGCGCTTTTTGATCGGAACGGCGTCGGTTTTGCCGCTTCTTTTTATGCGCCGTATCCGCAGCGCTTATTCCCCTGCCTTTTTCCGCGCTTCGCTGGTGCTGGGCGGGCTGCTGTTCGCGTCGATGATGCTGCAGACCTACGGCCTGAATTTGACGTCCGTTACCAACTCGTCATTTATCACCAGCACCACCGTGGTCATCGTGCCGATATTCGAGCGGGTGCTGTTCAAGAAAAAGCTGTCGCCCGCGCTGTGGGCCGGCGTGATCATCGCTTTTGCCGGCATCGCCGTGCTCTCGGGCGGCCTGTCGGCGACGCCCAATCTGGGCGACGTGCTGACATTGCTGTGCGCCGCAGGTTATGCGCTGCATATGGTTCTTGCCGCAGAATACGGCAAGCAGCACCCTACCGAAGGGCTGGGCGCCTCGCAAATCGTCGTGGCCGCCGCGCTGTTCACCGCCGTGTGGGGTGCGTACGGCTTTAACCTCGACGGGTTCCGTCCCGGACTGCTGGTCGGTATCGTATTCATGGGTCTGGCCGGCACGTCTTTGGGCTTTGCGGGTATGGTGGTTGCGCTCAAATACACCCGACCCTCTATTGCAGGCCTCATCTGCGCGATGGAGCCGATATTCGCGACGATGTTTGCGCTGTTCATTCCTGGCGCAGACGGCACCTGCGAGACCATCACGCTGCGCACAGGCCTTGGGATTCTCACGGTGCTGGCGGGCGTCGCCATCGCACTGGTGGATTCGTTCAAGCCCCGGCGCCCCGCGGAAAAAGCGCAGGCCGAAGCGGCGGATTATTCAAACGGAGGATAACCCCATGAAGAAAAGTACGCTCAAAACAGCCGGCATTGCACTTGTTCTGTCGTCCGTGTCGATGCTGATTGCCGCTGTCAACTTGCTGGTCTGCGCTTTAAATGGCCTGCCCGTGTGGTCGGCCATCACTATGATGCTGTGCATGATCACCATCTTTTGTGCCAATCTATCGCTGTATTCAAAGAAGAAAAAAGAAGGGGGCATGAATTGATACACGCCGTAGCCAATGAAACGCCCATGGTCATTTCCACAGGTTAATGTCTTGACGCAACTGAAGGCATATGTTTTAATCAATGTGAACGGAGCCGGCATGAAGCCGGCAAAAACCCCGTCCAATATAGAATTTCTCCGCAATACCATGAAGGTATTTGTTTTCCGACAGGAAAACGTGCTCAATGGTATTTTTATTTTGGGAGGTTATTTTCAGTGAATTATTCAAAGACCAAAAGAATGGTGCTGGCCGCGATGTTTCTCGCACTGGCGCTTGTATTGCCCTTTCTGACGCTTCAGATGGGCCATCTCGGCCAGATGTTCCTGCCGATGCACCTGCCGGTACTCTTATGCGGCTTTATCTGCGGCTGGCCATGGGGCCTTGCCGTTGGCTTCATAGCGCCGCTTATAAGAAGCGTCATATTCGGCATGCCGCCCATGTTTCCCACCGCTGTTGCGATGGCGTTTGAGCTGGCTGCGTATGGCTTTCTAACCGGGCTATTCTACAGGCTGTTCCCCAAGCGGGCGGAGTATATCTATGCTGCGCTGTTACTTGCGATGATCGGCGGACGCATTGTATGGAGCCTGGTCAGCTTCGTGCTGTACGGCATTGCAGGCACTGCCTTCACGTGGGAAATGCTGATTGGCGGCGCTGTACTCAACGCGCTTCCCGGCATCGCCATACAGATCGTTCTGATCCCCCTCATCATGATCGCGCTGCAGCTGACGCGGAAAAAACCCGGAAAGGCGACCGAAGCCGCATGAAAGAGTTGATGCTCCGCCATTTCCGCCGGTATCCCGCGATGCAGATTCAGGACATGGTTAAGCTGCTCCATCAAAGCGAGTTCGCCGGCGGGCATATGATCGCCGACGCGGCGGAAAGCCTGCGCCGCCTTGAAGAGGAGTGTCGCAGCCTGCCGCCAGGCACCGCTGCCGAAGCGTTTGAGGATATCGGCGATGGGCTGTGCCGCCTGCACCTCAGCCGCCTGCCCGCGCTGGGCGTCTCCCCCGCAACGGTGAACCGGCTGTTCGTCGCTACGGCGGCCACGGTGAAAGGCTCGCCGGAGCGCTTCGCTGAAAAGCTGGATGAATTCGTGTCGCTGTGCCGCAGCGGCGCGCTGCCGCTGGACGCCGGTGAAGCGGCGGCCTACATCCGCGCCTACCGCCAAAGGGGTTGCCCGCCCGTATCGCACAGCGACGTTTACCGCGCAGCCTACAAGCCCGCATACCGCGTCGTCAAAGCGGCATACTGCCGTTATATCGAGCTGTTTCGGTGCATTGACGCGCTGCTGGAACGCAAAGCCTGCGTCAACGTGGCGATAGAGGGCAGCAGCGGAGCAGGCAAGAGCACATTGGCCACTCTCATCTCCGAGGTATACGACTGCAACGTGTTCCATACGGACGACTTCTTCCTGCCGTCCGAGCGTAAAACCCCGGAACGCCTGTCCCAGCCCGGCGGCAACGTGGACTACGAGCGGCTGCGGGACGAGGTGATAGCGGGAATATTGAGCGGCGGAGCGTTTGGGTACCGCCGCTACGACTGCCGCAGAGGTGAATTGAGCGCCCCGGTACACATGACGCCCAAGAAGCTGAACGTCGTCGAAGGCGTCTACAGCCTGCACCCCGCGCTGGGGGATATTTATGACCTCAAGATATTCCTGAAAGCCGACGGCGACGTGCAAAAACGGCACATACTCGAACGAAACGGCGCCGAGCTGCTCCTGCGCTTCGAGGAAGAATGGATTCCGCTGGAAAATAGCTATTTTTCTGAGCTTCATATCATGGAAAGCTGCGACCTCGTGTTCTGCGCAGAATAGCGTCGGCGCACGTGAAGGGCAGGCAGCACTTTTACAAAATATGCTTGACGAATAGGGCTGCGCATGCATATAATAAGGCAAGTTAAGCTTAAGGAGCGCGTTGATGAACAACCGTTTGTCTGCAAATCTGTATTTTTCGTTTAGCAACCCGGGCTATTATTATAGCTTCGGGTATTTGGCGTTAAATCAGAATAGGCGGACACCGGTAATATGGGCGGCTTAATTGACCACAGCTAATAAATTTACGCAGATAGAGGGAGCTCATAGCCGGGCTCCCTTTTAGTTTATACGGGCTTTTCAACCAAAAGGAGGACGAGGCTTATGATCATCATTCTGAAACCCCAGGCGGAAAAGCGCAAGGTGGACGCGCTGGTCCGTTCGCTGGAGGCGGACTACGGTCTGGAAGTGCAGCGCATGGACGGCGTGAACTATTAGATACTCGGCCTTATCGGAGATACCTCGGCGCTGGATATGGAGCCGATACAGGAGCACGAAGCCGTCAAAAAGGTGATGCGCGTGCAGGAGCCTTATAAAAAGGTCAACCGCGCGTTTCATCCCGACGATACCGTGATCGTGGGAGACGGGTTTACCATCGGCGACAAGCAGCTTGCGGTGATGGCGGGGCCGTGCAGCGTGGAGAGCGAGGAGCAGATTATCTCTGCGGCGCGCGCAGTCAAGGCGGCAGGCGCCAACTTCCTGCGGGGCGGCGCGTTCAAGCCGCGCACCAGCCCGTACCGCTTCCAGGGCTTAGGCCGTGAAGGGCTGGATTACCTGGTGACAGCGAAGAAGGAGACCGGACTGCCCATCGTCACCGAGATCATCAACACCGAGGACATCGACCTGTTCGTGGACAAGGTGGACGTCATCCAGGTGGGCGCGCGCAACATGCAGAACTTCGCGCTCCTCAAAGAGCTTGGCAAAACCAAAAAGCCCGTGCTCCTAAAACGCGGCCTTTCCGCCACCATCGACGAATGGCTGATGAGCGCAGAATACATCGTATCCGGCGGCAACCCCAACGTGGTGCTGTGCGAGCGCGGCATCCGCACTTTTGAGCCGGCAACGCGCAATACGCTGGACATTTCCGCCGTTCCGGTCGTCAAGCGGCAGAGCCACCTGCCGATTATCGTAGACCCCAGCCACGCAACCGGCCTGTGGTGGGCGGTGGAGCCGCTGGCCGTGGCTGCGGTGTGCGCCGGTGCAGACGGCGTGATGGTTGAGGTGCATGAGAACCCCGCTGAGGCGTTGTCGGACGGCAAGCAATCGCTGCTGCCCGAGAAGTTCTCCGCTTTGACGCAAAAGCTCAAAAGCGCGGCGGCCCTGATGGGCAGGGTGGTGTAACCATGGGGGTACACTTTACGGATGCCCGCATACTGGTAGCGGGTTTGGGGCTCATCGGCGGCTCTATTGCCAAAGCGTTAAAAGACGCGGGCTGCCGCAATATCGAAGGGCTGGACGCCGACGCGGAAGTGCTCCGCGCCGCGCGGGCGGACGGCGTGATCTTAAGCGAATTCCGGGCGGACGGCAGCCGGTACGACTGCGTGATATGCAGCCTGCAGCCCAGGCTGGTCGCCCCGCTCTATGAACAGGTGAGGGGCAGCCTGCGGCCCGGCGGGGTGTTCGCGGAGATGTCCGGGCTGAAATCCGCCGTCGTCCGTGACTTGACCGGAGCGCTGGCGGAAGAGCACGAGCTTTTATGCCTGCACCCCATGGCAGGCAGCGAAAAGTCGGGTTATGCGCATTCCGACGCGGCGCTTTTCCGCGGCGCCCCGCTGCTGCTGACGCCCACTGCGCGCACGGGCGATCATGCGCTGGCCTTCGCGGAGTTTCTCCGCAAGGCGCTGGGCTGCGGCAATATGCCCTCCGTACCGGCGGATGAGCACGACGCACTGATTGCGGACCTCAGCCACCTCCCCCATGTCGTCGCATTGGCGGTGCGTGCCGTGGGCAGCAGCCACGACACATACGCGGGCGGCAGCTATCGCTCGGTCACCCGTGTTGCCGATATCAACGCGCCGCTCTGGGCAGGACTATTGACCGACAACGCAGAATACTTGTTGGAAAGCATCGGAAAATTCCGTGCGCAGTTGGACGCGCTGGAAGCGGCAATTAAATCGCGGGACGCGGCCGCACTGGAGGCACTGCTGCGCCGGATTTCCGCCCGGGAGGTTTCATGAAGCAGATAGACGTCAAGACGCCATCGTCCCCGTATGCCATATTTCTGGAACGCGGCCTGTTTGGCAGTATTCCGCAGCGGCTGGCCGAAGCATTCCCGAAAAGCCGTTTCGCCATCATCCCCGACGAATCTGTAGGTGCGCTGTACGGAAAAGCGCTTAAGTCCGGGTTTGAGGACAACAACATACAGTGCGAAGTGTTCGCCGTGCCGCCGGGCGAAGCGTCCAAAAGCATCGCGATGTTCGGGCAGTTGCTCAGCCGACTTGCGCAGCACCGGTACAACCGCGCGGACGTCATTGTGGCGCTGGGCGGCGGCGTGGTGGGCGACCTCGCCGGTTTCGTGGCCGCCAGCTACCTGCGCGGAGTCCGCTCCGTGCAGATTCCCACCACGCTTCTGGCGCAGATCGACAGCAGCGTGGGCGGCAAAACGGCGGTCAACCTGCCGGAAGGCAAAAACCTCGCGGGCGCGTTCTACCAGCCGTCGGCGGTGTATATCGACCCATCCCTGCTCGCCACGCTGCCCGAGTCTGATTTCACCGACGGCATGGCAGAGCTCATTAAATACGCGCTGATCCGCGATGCCACCATGTTTGCGCTGCTGGAAAACGGCCCTGCTATCACCGCGCAGTCGCCGAGGCTGGAGAGGCTGATCGAACGGTGCGTGTCCATCAAGCGCGACGTGGTGACGGCGGACGAAAAGGACACCGGCGTGCGCATGGTGCTGAACTTCGGGCACACCATCGGCCACGCCATCGAGCGAGTTTGCGCCCATAAGGGGATTCCCATGACGCACGGCAGGGCCGTCGCGATGGGCATTGCGGCCATCGCCGCCGCAGGTGAATGCAAAGGCCTCACCCGGCCCGGCACCTCTGATCGCATTGAGCAGGTGCTAAAGAAAAACAGCCTGCCCTATAGCATCGAAGGCTTTGACAGAGAGGAATTGCTGGATGCCATACTCGTCGACAAAAAGAACTTGGCGGATAAGCTGAACCTCGTGATGATCCGCGAACCCGGGCAGTCGTTCCTGCACACCATTGAGCGCGCATTGCTGCCCGAGTATCTGTAACCGATTTGGTACTGGCTGCGCGGGCAAAGCCTGTCACCAAATAATTTTTGTACTTTACTAAGTACGATGTTAAGGAAGACTTTATGGATTTAACTTTGCAACCAACAAAATTGGCCGGCTCCGTCGCCGTGCCGCCCTCCAAAAGCGCGGCGCACCGCGCGATTATATCCGCGGCGCTGGCGGAAGGAACAAGCCGCATCGCGCACGTGGACTTATCCAGCGACATCCGCGCGACCATCGGCGCATGCCGGGCGTTGGGCGTTAAAATACAGGCGGACGGCGACGCCCTCATTGTAAACGGCGGGCGGCTGGCACTGACCGGCGAGCCCATCGACTGCGCTGAATCCGGCTCCACGCTGCGGTTTTTTATCCCCATCGCGTGCGGGCTGGATGGCGAAAAGACGTTTACCGGCCGCGGCCGGTTGCCGCAGCGCCCCGTGGACGCCTACCTGCATATATTCGATACTCAAGGGCTGCGATACACCTGTCCCCCGGGCGCCAGTCTGCCGCTCACGATATCCGGTGTGATAAGCCCAGGCGAGTTCCATGTAGACGGGCGCGTCAGCTCTCAGTTCGTCACCGGCCTGCTGTTCGCGCTGCCGCTGCTTGAAGGCGATTCGCGCATCATTGTGACCGGCGGGTTTGAATCGCGCGGGTATGTGGACCTGACCGCAGACATACTGCGGCGCTTCGGAATCGACATCACCGCGGAAGGCGATACCTTCATCATCCCGGGCAATCAGAAATACAAGCCAAGAGATATAACCGTAGAGGGCGATTATTCGCAGGCCGCGTTTTTTTTGGTGGCTGGCGCGATATCGGGCGGCATCCGTGTGGAAGGGCTTGACGCGCATTCGCTCCAGCCCGACCGCGTGATCGTGGACATACTCAAACGCATGGGCGCGGATATCTCCGAGGAAGGCGGTGCGCTGGTGTCCCGTCCGGCGCGGCTGCATGGCGAGGTCATCGACGTGTCGCAGTGCCCGGATCTGGTGCCGCCGCTGGCCATCGCCGCCGCGTTTGCGGAGGGTCAGACGCACATCACCGGCGCGGCGCGGCTGCGCATCAAGGAGTCCGACCGGCTCCATGCCCTGGCGCAAAACCTCACAGCACTGGGCATCCGCGCGGAGGAGCTGCCGGACGGCCTGATCATCCACGGAGGGCAACCAACGGGCGGGTCGGTGGACAGCTTTGGCGACCACCGCATCGCAATGGCGTTTTCCGTCGCTGCGGCGGGCGCGTCCGACCCGGTGAAGATTTGCGGTGCCGATTGTGTTGATAAATCGTATCCCGCGTTTTACCAGGACTATGTCGCTTTGGGAGGAGAAGTCATATGAGCAGCATCTGGGGAAGACACTTCGTTATCGATATATTCGGTGAATCGCACGGGCCTAAAATAGGCGTCGTGATACACGGCGTACCGGCGGGAACCGTGCTGGATTTTCCGCGCCTGCGGGCGTTTCTGGACCGCCGCCGTCCGGGCGGCGAGGCATGGTCTACCCCGCGCCGCGAGACGGACGACTTTGAAGTGATCAGCGGCTACTATTACGGCCATGCGACGGGCACGCCGCTGTGCGTGCTGTTCCACAACACCGACATGCGCCCCGCCGACTACGAAGACCGCCCCAACCGCCCCGGCCATGCGGATTACACCGGCTACGTGCGCTACAACGGTTTCAACGACCCGCGCGGCGGCGGCCATTTCTCGGGCCGTCTCACCGCGCCTCTGGTGTTCGCGGGCGCAGTTGCGGCGCAGATACTGGAAAAGAAGGGCATATACGCGGCGACCCATGTGCGCCGCATCGCGGACGTGGAAGACGCGCCGTTTGACAAGATGAACATACCGCGCGAGCTGGCGGAATCCCTGGCGGTCATGCGCCTGCCGCTGCTGGACCAGTCCAAAGCCGCGGACATGGAGCAGCGCGTCAGGGAAGCCGCGGCCGACCACGCCTCGGTGGGCGGCGGCGTGGAATGCGCGATATGCGGCCTGCCCGTAGGCCTCGGCAGCCCGATATTCGGGGCGGCGGAGAGCGTCATCTCCTCGCTGCTGATGGCGATACCAGCCGTCAAAGGCATCTCGTTCGGCGAGGGTTTCGGTTTCGCAGGCCTGCACGGCAGTGAAGCCAACGACGCTTATGTGTTAATGGACGGCAAAATCTCCACCGCGACCAACCACAACGGCGGCATCCTCGGCGGCATCACCAACGGCAGCCCGGTGATATTCGAAGTGGT
>JAAXZP010000077.1 GCA_012719815.1 Christensenellaceae bacterium | reverse complement strand
TGCTTGACGAAATAGAAAAGGCGATAAATCAATGAACATCTACGCAATCGGCGACCTGCACCTTTCCGGTCAGTCGCCCAAACCAATGGACATATTCGGCGACCACTGGGCTGACCACTGGCCGCGCATCCGGGAGATCTGGCAGCATACGGTTTCGGATGACGATGTCGTGATGATACCCGGCGATATCTCGTGGGCGATGCGGCTGGAAGACGCGCGCTGTGACCTTATGGCGATCGGCGACCTGCCCGGCAATAAGATCATCATGCGCGGCAACCATGACTACTGGTGGGGTTCGCTGTCCCAGGTGCAGTCGGCGTTGCCCCCGCGCATGCACGCCCTGCAGAACAACAGCTTCGTGTTCGGCGATTATGTAATCGGCGGCACGCGCGGCTGGCTCTGCCCCGGCAACCACTACTTTTCGCCGGATTCTGACCAGAAAATTTACCTGCGCGAAGCGGGCCGGCTGGAGCTTTCGCTCTCGCATGCGCGCAGGCAGGCGCCCAACGCGCGGCTGATCGGCATGATCCACTATCCTCCTACCGACCAATCCGGCACGCCCACGCTGTTTACCGACATATTCGAAAAGTACGGCGCGGAAACAGTGGTGTACGGCCACCTCCATGCGTCCAGCATCCGCAGCGCGCTGAACGGCACGGTGCGCGGCGTTCACTACAAGCTGGTCTCCTGCGATGCTATCGGCTTTCAGCCGGTTAAAATTGTCTGATCGGCCTCGCCTTTGGCTATCCTGATCTCCGAATCCGCCTGTTCGTCGGCGGATTTTTTTGTGAATGACAGGCGTATCGCATCCTTTAAATGGGATACGCCTTCCACGGCAATTCCCTCTATGCCCTGCACTTCCGCAAGATTATCCGCCGGTATGATGACAACGCTCGCGCCTGCGCGCCGTGCGGCTTCCACCTTGGGCTTGATGCCGCCCACCGCACGTACCCTGCCGCTGACTGTCACCTCACCCGTCATCGCGATACCCGGCTTTACCGCCCGTCCGGTGATTGCGGACAATATGGAGATGGCGATGGCCAGTCCGGCGGACGGCCCGTCCACCGGCGCGCCGCCCGGCAGGTTGACATGAATGTCGAAGGAAGCCGGGTTAATGCCGAAATTCTTCTTGAGCGCGGTCAGCACGTTCTCCACCGAGCTTTTCGCGGTGCTTTTTCGGCGGTGTCGCCTGCTGTCCAGCTGTGTTTCTTCTTCTTCCACCAGCCCGGTTACCGTCAATGAGCCGCCGGAAGAAGAGCGCATCGCTACCGTCTCCACCTCGATGATGACGCCTGCCGTTGCGCCGTATATGCCAAGCCCGTTCACGCATCCGACAGCGGCGGGGCCCAGCCGCAGCGCAGGCCGTTTGGTATATCGGCCCATTTCCACCACCCAGGCTATATGCCGTTGCAGCAGCCGGTTCTCCCCCTGCTCCCGCGCGATGCCTGCGGCCAGCTGCACCATGTTGACAGCGTCCCGCCCGTTCTGCGCGTATTCGCCGACCATCGCCGCGGCTTCGTCACTCATTGTCATGCCTGTCTTGACTGCGGCGTTCCGCGCAATGCGCACGATTTCCTCCGGATACAGCGGCCGGAAATATATCTCCATACACCGTGAGCGTATCGCCTGCGGGATTTCCCTTGGGGATTTTGAGGTGGCGCCCACCAGGCGAAAATCCGCCGGCAGCCCGTTGGCAAATATATCGTGCACATGGGTGGGGATGTTCCTGTTTTCCCGGCTGTAATAGGCGCTTTCCAGAAACACCTTCCGGTCTTCCATCACCTTCAGGAGCTTGTTGAGGTGCAGCGGGTGCAGCTCGCCGATCTCATCGAGGAACAGAATGCCGCCATGGGCGCGGGTGACCGCCCCTTCTTTGGGCGACGGTATGCCCGCATGCCCATAAGCGCCTGCCCCCTGATATATCGGGTCGTGCACCGAGCCGATCAGCGGGTCTGCGATATTGCGTTCGTCGCATCGCAGACAGGTCGCGTCTATCTCAACGAATTTCGCATCCGGCCGAAATGGCGAGTTCGGGTTCTTCTTCGCTTTTTCTAATACCAGCCGCGCGGCGCACGTCTTCCCCACCCCGGGCGGGCCGTAAATAATAACGTGCTGCGGATTTTCGCCGCACAGCGCCGCAATCAGGCCGGCGATGCCCTCCTCCTGCCCGATGATCTCGTCAAAACTCTTAGGGCGCGTCTTTTCGGACAGTGGCTCGGTCAGCGATATGCTGCGCATGCGCGAAAGCCGTTCCAGCTGGATCTTGGATTCGCTGTCCAGACAGGTTTTCACGGTTCGCTTCCCTTTGAGCTGGCTGTAAAAATAAACGCCGATGACGATGCTGACCAGCAGCTGAATCGCCATAATCAATTCAATCATAAAAATTAAGCTCCTCACATTCCGCACGTTTATTATGCGGAGTGAGAAGCTTATTATGTGACCGTTTTATTTACAGATCTGATTATTTAAACAGATCCGCCAGCCGCGTAAAGAAGTTTTCGCTGGCCGCAGCTTCTTCTGCCTGCTGCGCCGCCGATACTTTCTTTTTTTCAATTGCCGGCGTGGTCAGTATGTACTGCACGCTGGCAGGGCGGTTTTTCTGCGGCGACGCGAACGATACCGGCGGCTCGTCATCCGGCACAAACAGGTTCACTGTCTTGTTGATTTCATCCCGGGCATCTGCAATTCCGTCCCGGAACTTGATCTGTCCGTCGATCAGGGATTGGATATCGTCCGGCAGTGTCTTGACGGCATTGTAAAGCTTTTTGGTGCTCGCCGCACTTTTGGAAACGCCGCCGGCATAGTCTTTGACGCCGCTTAATATTTCATCGTAAGCGCCTCCCAACTGGGTGCCGCCCGCTGCCAGCTCCTGAAGGCCGGCATGGAACTTCCCGTACTCTGCCGCAGCCTGCGCCATGCCGGATACATAGCTGTTAAGGCCGGCGCTTGCGGTTTTCAGCCCGTCCGCCAGGCCTTCCACAGCGTCCAGCGTCTGCAGCACGCCGCCGGCCAGAGCCGCCACGTTGGGGTCGGCGCTGCCTGCCAGTGCGCTGGCCAGCGCTTTAAGCTGCGCGCTCCCCTCCGACAGGCCGGAAAGATTTGCGCTGATTTCCGATATGCCTTTTGCAATTGCCGTGCCGTTTTCCGACAGGCCGGAAAGCCCGCTTTGGATACCCTCAGAAGTCTGGACAAGGCCTTCAACACCAGCGAGGTAACTATCCAGCTTGTCGCCGTATTCCGACATGCCTCTGACCAGCGTCTTCCCGCCCGTATTCAGCTTGCCAAGCCCGCTGCTCAGGCTGCCCATGCCGTCTACCAGCGACGACATGCCGTCCTTCAGCTCTGTCGTGCCGTCCACCATATCGTTTGCGCCGCTCAGCATGTCGTCAAAGCCGTCGTCGAATTCGTCCAGCTTCTCATCGATGCCGGAAGCTGATATCGTTCCTTTAAGCAGCGTTATGGTGATGGCGTTCATATGAAAGTCCCAGACATCTGCGGTCACGGTCAATGTGCCGGATTCGCCGGGCAGCACTATGTAGTTGATCGTCGCCGTCTTGCCCACTGTGACCACCGTGGCGTCCGGGGCGCTGATGTTCTCGGCGCAGCGCGTATCCAGCTGGACGGTGATTTGAGCCATCAGCCCTTCCCGTACCGCAGAGTCGCACTTTTCATTGGGCGAAGCCGTTATGCTCAGCTGCAAACGGCCCGCAGCGCCGACCAGCGATTCCGCCGACACCGGCTTTCCGCCCAGCGTATAGTCGATATCGAACGTCAGCGGCAGCTCGCCCGTCATCGTCCCCTGATAATAAAGCCCGCCTTCAACGTATTCATCCGGAAACGTGATTTTATCGCCTTCGACAGTCGGCACGCTTTTCGTGGACAGGTTTTTAATGTCAGTATACGTGCCGTAGTCGATATATTCGCCGAACAGCTGGTTCACCACATAAATACGGTCCACGCTGCCGTCGCTGTTCAGCATGGCATATACGGTCTCGTTTTTTGATGTTCCGGACGGCGTACCGCAGGATGCCACTGCGCTCCCTTCACCGGATGCCATCGCCGAAGGCGCCGTGAGCAGCAGGCAGAGCGCGAGTGCCAGCGCTGCAGACAGGAGTCTGTTAAGCTTCATATACCCGCCTCCTAACCAGCCGGTCTTTTATCTGTGCAATGAGCAGGAATAATAATATCGCGATAGCCGCATAGCAGCTTCCGAAATACTTACTCATCCAGCCTGCCTCCTTTTCAGTAAATGGGTCTTCAAAGTCGTCTTGTCAATAATTTTATCCAGCAGCATCAGCAGCTGAGGCAGCACGAATATGGACAGGAAGCCGGACAGCAGCGCTCCCCGACCGATCAGCGTGCCCAGCTGCGCCATAGCCGGCTGTATGAAAACATTCGCCACCACAAATCCCGCCGCAGAGAACACCAGCGCCGACAACATGATGGAAGCGCCCGCCTTTTCCACGGCGTATTCCGACGCTTCACGCTTGGGCATCGTTTGACGCCCCTCGCGGTAATAGCTCGTCATCAATATCGCGTAATCGATCGTTGCGCCCAGTTGCACCGAACTGATCACCATATAGCCGATGAATACCATCGACGTACCGGTGAAATACGGCACTGCCGTATTGATCCATATCGACGTTTCAATAACGAACAGCAGCAGTATCGGTATGGTGATTGACCGGAAAGTGACCAGTAAGATAAACCCGACAAACGCGATGGACAGTATCGTGACCAGCGTGAAGTCGCCCTCTGTCACGCTGCGCACGTCGTATACGACGGGTGTGGCCCCGGTCACATAGGCGCCTTCGCCAAAGCTCTCGGACACGATATGCCGGATCTGCTCCACCGCCCTGAAAGCCACTTCGCTCTCGACGCTTCCGGTCACTTCCACGATATAACGCGAATAGCGCTCGCTTAAGAACTCGTCCTTCAGGCTCTCAGGTACGATTTCCAGCGGCGTGGAAGGGTCGACAAACGCGTATATACCCTGAACGCTGCTTACCGCATCAAGCGCGCTCAGCTTCTCCGCCATTTCAAACTCCCCTTCCGGATTGCCGCGCGGCACCAGTATGATGAAATTATTCCTGATACCAAACTTCTCATCGATTTCACGGTCTATGGCGATCTGCTGCCTGTTGCCGGTGCTGTTCGCGGAATATAAATAAGTGTTTTGGCTCTGCGCCATGTAACCGATGATACACACGATGCCCATGACGGCAAGCACTACATAGCGCACCCGGCCACCCAATACGCGCTGAACCTTTTTCAGCGAAGGCAAAAGCCGCTTATGTTTTGTTTTGTCAATCGCTTTGGCGGACATCACCGCCAGAGCAGGCAGCAGCACCAGCACGCAAATCAGGCTGCACACAATGCCTTTCGCCAGAACCAGCCCCATATCCGCGCCGATGGTATAGCTCATGAATATGAGGGCCAGAAATCCGACCACAGTAGTAAGGCCGCTGGACATTATCGACCCGAATGTGTTTTTAAACGCGCGGACCATGGCGATCGTCGGGTTGCTTTCCGTTTGCCGCTCCTGACTGAACCGGTGCAGCAGGAATATCGAATAGTCCATGGATACGGCAAGCTGCAGTATCGCGGCGCTGGCAAACGTCATAAACGATATCTCGCCGAATATGATATTGGTGCCGAGATTGAGCAGTATGGCAATACCGACATTAAACAGGAACAGCACGACCTCCATCACGGATTCGGTGGTCACGAGCAGAATGACAAGGCATATGGCCAGCGCAATAAGTATCCCCCTTACCATGCTGTCGCCCGTAACGCTGACCAGCCCGTAGGAATCCACAGCGCTGCCGGCCAGCTTTGCACCCTCACCCAGCTCAGCCCTTATCGCATCGAGGGCCGCATAGGTACGCGCCGAATCGTCTTCCTCGGTAAACACAATCTGGAGCAGCGCGTCGTTGCCCACAAGATAATTGTTTCGTACCTCTTCGTCGATGAGCTCCACGGGCTGCTTCAAATCCGCGATATCGTCCAGCCACACCACTTTTTCCACGCCGTCAATCGCAGCAACCTTATCCTTGATATCCAGCACCTCAACGATGGTTTTATTCTCCAGCATGAGCAGCGCAGTGCCGTTGTAATTGACCTCGCTTACCAGTATATCCATGCCTTCCTTGGATTCCGTACCGGCAGGCAGGTATTTGGAGAGGTCGTAGTTGCTGCCGACGCCCAGCATTAAAAAAACGCACAGAGCGGCCAAACAAATGAACACGGTGATGACAATAATGCGATGCTGAATGATGAAACCAAAAAACCTGTCCATCTGATGCCTCCACCTCTTGCGATGAATACATCATAATAAACAGGTTTGGTAACGGACAATGCCCCGCGCTTACGGAATCGTTCACTCTAGCGGGTGAATTTGCGTTCACCCTTTCGGGTGAACCGACTCATCATTAGCAGTTTCTGGGTAGCTGCCGTTCCCACCCAGCAGATTAACGAGTTGTAGCCGGTTGGTGACGCCCAGCTTTTTATATATCCTTTTCACATGGGACTTGACGGTATTCACGGAGATATGGAGCCGGTCGCTAATATTTTGGTTGGTCAGGCCTTGTACGAGCAGTTCAATCACTTCGAATTCGCGCTCAGACAGGGCATATTTATCCTGCAGCGTCTCCCTCGCATGACTGATGTCCAAATCGCGGCTGTAATGTCGGAAAAAATAGGTGCACAGATCGACGAACACAAACACCGAAAACAGCGCGTACGAGAGGTGGGTAATCTGAAACAGCACCCTTTTAAGCAGGAAAAAGTCGATGAATGAATAGACGATCTGCGGCAGAAACGAGATCAGAAAGTAACGCGCCAAACGCTGGTCGTGCGACTCGGTAATGTTACGGTACATGAAACACAGCGCGACGGCTTCCACAAACAGCGCGAGAGAACACAACGGGTAGAACGCCCACAGCGCGTTGGTCATGGCGCTCGTAAGATCTGATTTGGAGATGTACATCACCAGCACAGCCGTAATGATCAAAAGCGCGCTCACCAGCATCGCCGCAATGATGAGCGCAACCTTTTTGCGCCCCGCAGACATCGGAAACAGCTTGATGATATAGTGGCAGGTCGTAAATATGGACAGCATCACCAGCGCGATCACCAGCAGCGCAAACAGCGGAGACAGCCAGTCGAGATCGACCCCGCCGGTGTTAAGGTCGCTGTTGTGGAGGTTGTACATAAACGATATGAACAGCAGCACTCCAACGGGCGCCAGTACCATCAGCGTCCGCAGCGTCAGCCTGTTCTTGGTTCTCACAAACATGATTGTGCAGAACAGAAACGAGGAAAATACCAACGCCGTTTCGACGAATTGAATTGCGTCGAGTAAGATGACCAAAGAATCGGCCTCCATTCCTGGTTTAGTACGGTATATATGATGCTATATGGACGCCGAAAACACTGCGGCGTCCATATTTCGTCAGCGTGGGATATTGTTTTTTTCCTGCCAGGGCATGGAGTCGTACAAGTTCAGCACGGCCTGCGCCACAGCGCGGGCGGATTCATCGGACGATTCCTCCGGTACGGCCCGGCAGACCGCGAGGTATACCGATTCGCTCGCTTTCTTCAGCCTGAGCAGCCGCTTCTGACAGTCGTGCGCTGTCATCTGCATCCAATGGCTTATCGCTTCCGATTCGGCCAGGCACCTCATCGCTTTCATCTCGGCCTGCTCGATAATCATTTTGGCGGTCTGCTCGGCCTGCGCGATAATCTGCGAAATATATTGAGCATCCGCCTGGTATTTTCTGACCTGTTCCCTGAGCGCCTTGTTTTCGTTGCGCAGCTCGAATATACGCAGTTGCTGCTCCTTGATGCGGCTTTCGTAATCACACCGCAGCTTCATTAGCAGCCTGTCCACATCGGATGCGCGGTAATGTCCCGTCCACGTTTTCTTTAAGCCGTCCACAGAATCACCCTCTCCTTATAGATCGAGGATATCACCGGACGGCAGAAAAAAATGTCGGACGGCGCTCATACTCTTGTCTATATATGATACCGGAAGCTATGATGAGCTCCACTGCTCCAGCATAGACCGCTTCAAATCGTACAGTTCCTGCGACAGGTCCACTTTATATTCATGCGGGTTGATAAGGCGCCGCACTTCATCCCAGAAAGTATTGAGATCTGCGCGCGCATATTCCTGAATCTCCATCAGCGGCGGCGACTGGTAAACCTGCTCCCCGTCGATAAATATGGGAACCAGCAGTTCTTTGGTGTGGTAATCGGTCAGCCGCATCCTTTTCCAGGTATCCACCGGATGGAATATCGTCAGCGGCTGGGTCTCGTCAATCTTCTCCCAATCCAGTTGTATAAGGTCGGCAATCGCTTTGCCGGTCTGGTTGCTGTAAATGCGCGTCAGCTTCTTATAACCCGGATTGGTAATCTTATCCACATTGTCGCTGATCTTGATCTTCGGGATTATTTTACCGTTGCACACCTCGGCAGCCAGCTTATATACGCCGCCCAGCGCAGGGCATCCGTCGCTGGTGATCAGCTTGGTGCCCACGCCCCATACGTCGATGCGCGCGCCCTGTAGCTTCATGTCGCGAATCAGCCACTCGTCGATATCGCCCGACGCGTATATCTTGGCGTCATGGAAACCCGCCTCATCCAGCATGGCGCGGGCCTTTTTGCTGAGATATGCAAGGTCTCCGGATTCCAGCCTTATGCCAAGAGGTTTATAGCCCTTGCTGCGCAGTTCCTCAAACACCTTGATCGCGTTGGGCACGCCGCTCCTCAGCGTATCGTAGGTATCCACCAGCAAAAGGCAGCTGTTCGGGAAAATCTCCGCGTAGGCGCGGAACGCGTCCAGCTCCGACGGGAAGCTCATCACCCAGCTGTGAGCGTGCGTACCCTTGGCGGGAATATTGTATAGCTCGCTGGTCAGCACGTTGGACGTGAAACTGCAGCCGCCGATGATGGCCGCCCTAGCGCCGTAGATGCCCGCGTCGGGCCCCTGCGCACGCCTGAGGCCAAACTCCAGCACGCTGTCCCCTTCCGCCGCGTACACCACGCGCGACGATTTTGTCGCGATCAGCGTCTGGTGATTGATGATGTTCAGAAGCGCCGTCTCCAAAAGCTGCGCTTCCATGATGGGCGCCTTCACACGGATGATGGGCTCGTAAGGGAATACCACCGTGCCCTCGGGTACAGCATAAACTTCGCCCGTGAACGTAAAATTCTTCAATAATTTCAGGAAATCTTCGTCGAAGAGGTCAAGCGACCGCAAATAGGCCAAATCTTCGTCCGCGAAATGCAGATCATTGATAAAATCAATCGCCTGCTCCAGTCCCGCTGCGATGGCATAGCCGCTGCCGCCCGGCGATTTTCGGAAAAACAAATCGAAAACGCAAATCCTGTCGGCCATGCCGCAGCGGTAATAGCCGTACATCATCGTCAACTGATAAAGATCAGTGAGCATTGTTAAATTTCTCATGGTAATCGCCTTATTTCTTTTCATCATCCTTTTCGTAGCTGTCATCATCCTTTTCGTCGTTTTTGTTTTCCCCGGCAACCTGCTCCGGATTATCTTCATCCTCCAAGAGGCCGCGCTCCTCCAGCAGCCGCTCCAGTTTTGTCTTTAAGTCTTCAGCCTTGTCCAGCGCTTTTTCGACCACCGGCACTCCTTCGCCGTATTTCTCCTTCAGTCGCTCCGCCCGAGCCATGGCTTCCTGGGCCTTCAGCCGGGCATTGATGATGGCGCTGTTCGCCTTGTATTCATTTATCTGCTCCTGCGTCCAGGCAAGGCTGTAGTATCCATCATATGGCTCAAAGGTCACGTTTTTGACTCTCATGAAGATGAGATACGCAATGCCGCCTACAAACAGAACCACGCTCAATGCCTGCGATACGCGAATATCGCCGAGCATCAGGCTGTCGGTGCGAAGCGACTCTATCCAGAAACGCCCGAAGCCGTACAGCGCCACGTACAGCGCGAACACACCGCCCCGAACCTTGATCCTTTTGCGGACGGCCATCAGCGCGATAAATACCAGCGCGTTCCAGAACGATTCATAGAAAAATGTCGCCTGATACCATGCGCCGTCTATCTGCACGCCCATCGGAAACCACTGCAAGGCCGGATTCAGTATGAGCCCGCCGTGCGCTTCCTGGTTCACATAGTTGCCCCAGCGACCGATCGCCTGAGCAAGGATCAGGCTGGGCGCGGCAATATCCATCATATCTCCAATGGCAACGCGCCGCCACTGCTTAAATACAAGCGCCGCAATCACGCCGCCGATGACCGCGCCGTATATCGCAAGCCCGCCTTCCCATACCGCGAATATCCTGAGCAGGTTGTCGGCATAATTCTCCCATTCGAATATGACGTAATACAAACGCGCACATATGATACCGATGGGAATGGCCAAAAGCATGTAATCCATCACCATCTCGGAACGGAAACCTTTTCTTTTGGCCTCCCTGATTCCCAGCGCTACGCCGATGACGAGAGCAGCGGCAATGATGATACCATACCAATATATGGGCTTGTCGCCGATATAAAAGGCCACCCGCGTGTTCATTTCGCTCAGAGCAGCCGTGACGTTGCCATCCATATTTACCTCCCGAGAATCAATTGGTTATATTATATGTTCTTCCTCTATCTGGGTCAAGCCGCGCACAAAAAATAGGCTGCCCGACTAGAGCAGCCCGTTTTGCTTCGCTACTTCATAAACCTGAACTCGATGACCTCGCCTGCGGCAATCTCTTCCCCCGGCATGAAATCCGCCGACAGTTCAGCAATATCCCCCAGCGCTGTCTCGGGAATCACGAAAGAAATTGCGTCCATCGTGTCGTCGCTGAAGAAGAAGGGCTCAATATCGTGCTCCGCTATGATGAATTCCAGCGCGGCCCGAATCCCAGTCTGCCGTTGGTCATCCGCCGCAACAGTGACGATATGGGACGGCACTGGCGCGGTCATGATATACGCCCGGTCTTTCGGCAATGGTTCACCGGCTTCAGGTTCCGCAGCTTCCGCAGGGTATTCGGCCGCATCAGAGGTCAACACATTATCCTGCGTCGCCACCATATACGGCCCCGACCTGGTCGCGGGCGCGGGCGCCGCCTCCGTGGCCGCCGGGACCTCTCCTTCTACGTCAGAAAAGCTGTGATATTCCTCGGCCGGCGCAGCCATCATGTAGCTCTCCGGGGCGGCCTGTTCGGCACTCCTGTTATGCCTCGGTAAAACGACATTTGTCAGCACAAGAGCGAACGCCAATGCCGCGGCCACGCCCACGGAAATATAAGCGAAGGGCATACCACGTCGCCTGCGCGCTTTACGGGCGGCGGCGGCAGCCAAGCCAGAGGGCGGTTCCAGATCGCCCAAAGAGCGAAGCGCCCTGTGAAGGCGCATCATAACTTCCAGTTCTTTTCTGCAATCCTGACAGCTTTCCACGTGAACCAGAAACGGTTCGGAATCCGCGGGGCTCAAAACGCCGTCAATATAAAGACCAATTTTCCCTCTTACCGCCTGGCAATCCATTTAAGCGCACGCCCTTTATGCTTCATTGAGCGATGGGATGCGCTGTTATTATTCAATTCATACACCACCGCTCACCACATATGACGCGATACTGCATCCGTTTGTTCCATCGATATTGCGCTATTGCGAAAATTATATGACGTTTATTGCAAAAATACAACAATTTATCTCACGAATTCATCTCACGCGTCACGCTTTCCGTTCGCGCATATGATGAAACGCTTCGTAAAACATGTATCGGTACATCAGCCGCATTTTGAATAACCGCACGACCGGCACATCACGCAACCGCTCTCATGCTCCAGCGGTGCGGCGCATTCAGGGCATTTAACGGTGCCGTTGTTTTCGGACCGGGCAAACTCCCCATTGCGCAGCTGCACCACACGCTCCAGCACGCGGCCGATGGCGTCGGGACAGGAGAGCACCTTAAGGCCGTTCTGCCGCAGCGTGGAATGGCAGCGGATACCGCGCAGCTGTTCGATAATGCTTTGCACGTCAATGCCGGAGCGCAGCGCCGTGGAAATCAGCCGGCTGGTGGCTTCTGACTGCGACGGGCAGCCGCCCGCGCGGCCCAGGTTGGTGAACACTTCACAGATGCCGTCATTGTCGTAGTTCACCGTAATGTACAGGTTGCCGCAGCCAATCTTTACTTTCTGCGTGATGCCTTTTGTGACCTCGGGGCGTTCGCGCGGCTTTAATTTGTCGCTCTCTTTGGACGCCTGTCCGGTTCCGCCCACCGACAGCACCTGGCCCTTTCGGCTGCCGTCGCGGTATATCGTAACTCCTTTAAGCCCCAGTCTGTAGGCGAGGTCATACGCCGCACGTACGTCGTCCCGGGTGGCCGTTCTGGGGAAGTTGACCGTCTTGGACACCGCGTTATCGGTAAATTCCTGAAATGCGGCTTGCATGCGGATATGCGCTTCCGGCGTAATATCGTGCGCCGTCACGAACACGCGCGCCACATCCTCCGGAACGCCGTCGATACCGCGCAGCGTGCCTTGCTTCGCAATTCTTTCCATCAGCTCTTTGCTGTAAAAGCCGCGCTCTTTGGCCACCTGCTCAAAATACGGATGCACCTCGATCAGCTTGTCGTTGTCCAGAACGTTGCGCACGTACGATATCGCAAATACCGGTTCGATGCCGCTCGAAACGCCGCAGATGATGGAGATGGTGCCGGTAGGCGCGATGGTCGTCACCGTCGCGTTGCGCATGGCCTTAAACCCCTGCTCCTTATAGACGCTCTTATCAAACAGCGGGAAACTGCCGCGCACCAGCGCCAGTTCTTCCGACGCCTGCCGCGCAGTGCGCTGTATGGCAGACATCACGTCCCGAGCAAGCTGCACAGCCTGCTCCGTGTTGTACGGGATGCCGAGGCGGTAGAGCATGTCCGCAAACCCCATTACGCCAAGGCCAATCTTGCGCATGCTGCGCGTCATTTCCTCGATGATAGGGAGCGGGTATCGATTGACGTCGATCACGTTGTCCAGAAAATGTACCGCTGTTTTTACCGTTTTCTCCAGAGCGGCATAGTCCAAAGCGCCGTCCTTGACGAAAGCATTGAGGTTAATGGACCCCAGATTGCAGCTCTCGTACGGCAGCAGCGGCTGCTCGCCGCACGGGTTGGTGCTTTCGATCTCTCCGGCGGAGGGTACCGGATTGTAGCGGTTGATACGGTCGATGAACACAATGCCGGGCTCGCCGTTTTGCCACGCCATGTCCACGATGGTATCGTACACCTTACGGGCGCGCTCACGACCCACAACTTTTCCGGAATGGGGATCAACAAGTTCATATTCCTGGTCAAGCGCTACCGCCTGCATGAACTTCTCCGTCAGGGCAACGCTGATATTGAAGTTGGTGAGCTGCGTCAGATCGCTTTTGCAGGTGATAAACTCCAGTAT
>JAAXZP010000012.1 GCA_012719815.1 Christensenellaceae bacterium | reverse complement strand
TAGGCCCGCGCTACCGGCATAATGGCGCGCCTTTTTTCGTCGATCGCCGAATGCAGCGATATGCACAGCGTCATTGGCAGGCCGGCGTCCGCCAGCTTTTTGATGCCGGGCACCAGCCCGCAGGTGGAAAGCGATATGTGCCGGATGCCGATGCCGAAATCGGCCTGCAGCATGCGCACAAACGCCAGCACATTGTCCAGGTTGTCAAGCGGTTCACCGGAGCCCATCAGCACCACGTTGGAGATGGAACCGCCCTCCTGCGCTGCAATAAGCTGGCTGCACATCTCGCCGGGCGTCAGGTTGCGCACCAGACCTTCCCTGCCCGACGCGCAGAAAGCGCAGCGCATCGCGCAGCCCAGTTGCGTGGACACGCACAGCGTGCGCCCGTGGTGATACTCCATCACCACGCATTCCACCAGCCCGCCGGCGGGCAGGGATAACAGGTATTTGATGGTGCCGTCCGGCGCGGTGTGCTTTTCCACGATACGCGCATAGCCCTCGCCGTGCAGTTGCCTGAGCCTGCTGCGCAAATCCTTTGGCAAATTTGTCATATCTTCAAACGGCACGCCTTTAATGAGCCAGCTTCTAAGCTGCCTGGCGGCAAAGGGCTTTGCTCCCAGCTCCGCCAGCAGCGTTTCCAGTTCTTTGATGCTGAGTGACAACAGGTCGTTCATTTTCTCCCGATCACCGCGATATAGAACCCGTCCGAACCGTCGATATGCGGGTACAGCGTCGCGGGCTTATCCCTGTATTCAAAGTCGGCATGACGCGCCACAAACGCGTCCGTTATGCCCTCGTTTTCCTCACGGTTGATGGAGCAGGTGGAGTAGACCAGCCTCCCGCTCCGTTTCACATACGCCGAGCAGACTTCCAGCAGTTCGGCCTGCAGCTGCGCCAATGACGCGATGTCCTCCGGCTTTCGCGTGTAGCGGATGTCCGGGCTGTGCGCCATCAGGCCCATCGCGCTGCACGGCGCGTCCAGCAGCACCACGTCGAAGCGCTGCTCCAGCGCCGGCACCGGAACGCGCGCGTCGTGCTCCTCTACGCTTGCGGTCACGCCCAGCCGCTCGAAGTTTTTGCGCATCAGCTCGATGCGGTGCGCGTGCACGTCCCACGCCAATATGTGAAGATTCCCGTCGGCCAGAGCCGCCGCATAGGCGCTTTTGCCGCCCGGCGCGGCGCAGCAGTCCAATAGCGATTCGCCTTCCCGGATGCCCGCCGCCAGCACCGCCCGCATCGCGCTCTTCGACTGCACGGCAATCCAGCCGCTTTGGTACACCGGCAGGCTTTCGATATCCGCCAGGCCGCTCACGGCATACGAGCCCGACACCTTGCCCGGCTCGTACCGGAGCCCCAGGCGGGTCAGCTCCGCCTCCAGCGCCGCCGCGGTCGTTTTCAGGGTGTTGACGCGCACCGTCGTGGCGTGCGGCGGCCGATATGTGAGCAGCGATTCCGCGAAATCATAGCCGAAGTCGCGTATGTATTTTTCGCATATCCACAGCGGGTAGCTGGCGGCCACGGACAGCGCCTCGGCTGTCTTGCCCTGCGGGTAGGCAATGCTATCCCGACCGCGGTCCAGAGCGCGCAGCACCGCGTTCACAAAGCCCGCGGCCTGCGACTTTACCCGCCGCGCCAATGCCACACTCTCGTTCACCGCAGCATGGGCGTCCACATCCATCAAGCGCAGCTGGCACGCGCCCAGACGCAAAATGTTGCGCACCGTGCCGTGCACGCGAGCCGATTTGATAAAGCCCGACAGCGCAAAGTCGAGGCGTATCAGGTTCTCCAGCGTGGTCAAAAAAAGGCGCGCGGCAAAACGCCGGTCCTCGCCGGAAAGCGGCGACAGCTTTTTCATCGCCATCGCGGTATATGCGCCGTCCCGCGTCACCGCGGTCAGCGCTTCGTAGGCCGCCTGCCGCGCGTTCACTGACATACGCCCGCGCCCAAAGCCTTGCCGCAGAAGTATTCACGCGGCGTCATGCGGCGGCAGCAGGGCGCCTGCATTTCTTCCACGCGCAGCAGGCCTTCGCCCGTGCCGATAACCAGACCGTTTTTGGCGTCCGCCTGCACGATACGGCCCGGTTCCGCCTTTCCCGGCTCCACAGAAGCGCGCCATATCTTGATGACTTCGCCGCCGATATGCGCGTACGCGCCCATTACCGGGTCCAGCGCGCGCACCAGATTGCGTATCTCGCGGGCAGGCTTTTTCCAGTCGATACGCCCCAGCTCCTTGGACAGCGGCGGGAAGTAGCTCGCCTGCGCGTTATCCTGCGGCGTGCGCGGAGCCGTGCCGTTTAATATGTCGGGCAGCGTTTCCGACAGCAGTTCGGCGCCCACACGGGCCAGCGTTTCGTACAGCTCGCCGCCTGTCGTATCGTCCCCTATCGGCACCTCGCGCATCGAGATGATGTCGCCAGTGTCCAGCCCCTCGTCCATATACATGATGGTGACGCCGGTCACCGTTTCGCCCTGTATGATGGCCCACTGGATGGGCGCGGCGCCGCGGTATTTGGGCAGCAGCGACGCATGCACATTGATGCAGCCCAGCAGGGGTATGTCCAATATCTCTTTAGACAGTATTTGCCCGAACGCCGCCGTCACGATAAGGTCCGGCCTTGCCGCCCTGATCGCCGCCACGCCTTCAGGCGACTTGACCCGCTGGAATTGCAGCACCGGTATGCCGTGCGCCTCAGCCAGCACCTTGACGGGCGGCGGCGTCAGCTTATGGCCGCGGCCGGCTTTGCGGTCCGGCTGGGTCACAACAGCCGCGACATCATAGCCGCCTTCTATTAACGCTTTCAGGCTGGGCACCGCAAATTCCGGCGTGCCCATGAATACAATCTTCATTCGGCCTCCTCAATCATCTTGTCCACAAAGAGTACGCCGTCCAGATGGTCGATCTCGTGGCAGAACACCCGCGCCAGTATGCCGGTGATCTCCTCCCTGTGCCTCTTGCCCGCCCGGTCTACGTACATAACCGTAATGGTTTCCGGACGCTTAACTTTGCCGCGCACGCCGGGCACCGACAGGCAGCCCTCCTCACCGATCGCCTCGCCGGACGATTTCAGTATGCGCGGGTTAATCAGTTCATAGTATTTATCTCCGAATTCCACGATAGCAATACGGCGCAGCACGCCCACCTGCGGCGCGGCGAGTCCCACGCCCTGCACCGCATGCAGCGTCTCCTTCATATCGTCCAGCAGCGTCAGCACGTGCTTGTTGATAATCCTCACTTCGCGCGAAATTTTTCGGAGCTCCGGGTTATCCGCACCCGTCACCAAGTCGCGTATCGCCATACTGCGCGCCTCCATGCTATATCATGCTCTGCGGATTGATCTCCAAACCGAATGCGCAGTCTTTGTAACTTTTTGTGTCCGTATAAATATATAATCTTTTACGAAACTGCGCAAGCCGTTCGTCATTCAGCACTTTTATCAGTATGTGCCAGCGCGCGCGCCCCTGAATCCTGCTGATCGGCGCTTCGCACGCGTCCAGCAGCAAAATGTCCTTTTGGATATCCGCGAGCTCGGCTTTCAGCCCTTCCGCGAAATCAAGGCACGCCTCGCGGACTTTTTTCTCGTCCTTACCGGTGAACACAAACCGGAAAAACACCGAATAGGGCGGCAGCAGCGCATCGCGCCGGATTCTCATCTCCTCGTTGAAAAAGGCGGCGAAATCGTGCCGCCGGGCAAACTCCACCGCGTAATGGTCCGGGCTGTACGTCTGCACCACCACTTTTCCGGGGTCCTTCCGGCCCGCGCGGCCCGCCACCTGCTCCAAAAGCTGGAACGTTTTTTCGGGGCTGCGGTAGTCCGGGATGTACAGCGAACTGTCCGCCGACACCACGCCCACCAGCGTGACATTGGCAAAATCCAGCCCCTTGGCGATCATCTGCGTGCCGACGAGTATGTCCGCCTCGCCGTTCTTGAACGCCTCGTAGATGCGCAGGTGCGCGTCCTTGCCGCGCGTGGTATCGAGGTCCATGCGCAGCACGCGCGCCTCCGGAAACAACTGCCTGACCTGCGCTTCCACC
>JAAXZP010000076.1 GCA_012719815.1 Christensenellaceae bacterium | reverse complement strand
TCATAACACAACGCGCCGCAATTTTTAACACATTTCTTTTACGCAATGCGCAGCCCGTTTTTGCGCCGCGCAAATACCTGCGGCAGGCTTGCATTTTTCTTTGCGGGCCGGTTTTCAAAATGAATGGCTAATCAAAAAAGTGCGTATACTAGTGTCAGAAAAAAGAAAGGCGGAATGAAGATGTCGAAAATAAACTGCTCCTGCTGTTCCAACACTGCGGAATCCCGTGCGATGCTGAACTGCAAGGCCTGCAACGCATACATGTGCAAGGAATGCTACGACATCAACAGCGGGTACTGCAACGATTGCCAGCAGAGCATGGAGATGTATGAATAATACAGGTCTCTCTTAATCCGAAACGGCAGCTACTGCCGTTTTTTGTTGTATTCCTTCATGGCCTGCACCACCTCGGGGGAAATCACGTGCTCAATGCGGCAGGCGTCCGCCTCGGCGAGCTCCGGACTGATGCCCAGCGAGTTGACCAGAAAATCGGTGATGACATGGTGCAGTTCGTGGATGTGTTTGGCCGTTTCGCGGCCTTTCTCGGTGAACACGATGTCGCCGTAAGGCTCCATCAGGATATACCCTTCGTTTTTCAGGTTGGTCATGGCGCGGTTAACGCTCGGTTTGGTCACGCCCAAAAAGCGCGCGATATCGACGCTGCGCACCACGCTGTTTCTGGCTTCCAGCTCCAGTATGGCTTCCAGGTACATTTCCACCGATTCGCTGATATCCACGCTGAACACCGCCTTTTTTGGTATGGGTTCCTATTATGTTAACATAATTTACGGAAAAATAAAACAGGCTGTTATAAAAGCGCCTATCTGAAGGCGATCAGCAATATGATGGCGGCTGCGATGACAAACGGCAACAGGAAAAACAGCCGCTTGGCTCCCAGCCGGCGCATGAACTCCGTTTCATCCTCGCCGCGCTCCGGGTTGCGCAGGCGATATATTGCGCTTTTCAGCCTATCTTTGATGTTCAAGGTTTTCCTCCTTCCGGCAGCTTGCCGCACCATCATTATATCATAAATCGCAGGTTTATGGCGGGGATGCAGCACGCCGTATAGAACAATGAATAAATATGCAAATTGGAGAAAAATGTTGGGCGATCATAAAATTTTTTTATACATTTTTCATTTCAGGCAGGATTTTTTGGATCTCTCGGAAGGTCTATCTAACTCATTTTTTCACATCCTGTGGACAAAATTGTGGATAAGTGGGATAACTATTATGCATTCGCGGCCGTCAGATATACAAAATCGCGCGATTGTTGTCGAACATACATGTGGGACAAGCGGCAGGGTGAAAAGTGACGCTATTCATTATAATTAAAATTTATACAAACAATGCCCCGAATTTTTCCGGGGAAGGATAAAAAACACCGGATTGGGAAACATAGGAACAATAGAACATAAAAAAGGCGGGTGCTCGGCATGAATGATAACCTGGAAGCCATCAAGCGGCAGATGAGGAGCCAAAAGGGAGCACGGGTCATGCTGAAAATGAAGTGCGGGCGGCGCGGCGGCGTATCGCACCACGGCGTGATTGACGGGCTGTACCCCGAGGTGTTTACCGTCATGGTCGGCGAACATGGATATCACCGCCGCTATTGCTTTTCCTACTCCGAGTTGCTCACGCATCACGTGGAGATAGACCCATGTCCATAATCTCTCCCGTCTCGGCGTCCTGAAACATGAGCCAGTAGCCGTGCGCGTCCGGCGAATTACAGCGCAGGTAGGTGCCGAAGCCTTCCAGCCACACCGGCGGCATCATGCCGTATTCTCCGGGAACGCCCACTGCCTTGATCACGGTATTGGAATCGGTGTAAATGCGGCCGGTGATGTAGTGCCACCAGCCGGCGGGGCCGGGATACGTCATTTTGGTCCATTCGCTGTGCGGAAACACCGTCGGGAAGGGGTTAATGTACTGCTGCCGCGCGGCATACGGGCAGTTTTCGCAAGGGGAAGTTTCTTCCCCGTTGTCTTTTGAAACATCATTTGGCGGATACTCGTCCGTTTTTTCCGCGGACGGGGGCATATCCGGCTTTTGGCCTGAGGAAACATCCGGGCTGTCTTTTAATGCAGCGTTTTCGGCGGGCGGCTCAGGCGGCGGCTCGGCAGACGGTTCGGCTTCTGCCGGGGGTATATCTTCCGGTTCGGCAGGCAGCTCAGCAGCGGACGGGGCTTCATTTTCCGGCTTGCGCGATGCCTCGGTGGGCAGCGCGGCGCCAGCCGGGGTTTCGTCTTCCGGTCCTGCAGCCGGTTCGGCGGGCAATGCGGCAGCGGCCGACGCTTCGTTTTCCGGTTTGGGCTGCGCGGGCCGGGCCGGGCGCGATACGTGCAGCATTTTGAAGCGCGGCTGGGCCTTCGTCCAGTCCATGTTGGTGGATTTGAGGCAAAAGGACAGCGACGCGCTGTGAATAACGGCGGCGCCTGCCACGTTATTAAGGCGGATGCCGGGCAGCACGCGGCGCAGGCCGGCAGGCGTGACGTCACCTGCGAATATCGCAGCGCCGTCCAGTAGGAACAGGTAGAGCGCGTATTCGCCTGGTTCCAGGCCGATGATGGAAAGCTGCACGGCAAGCCCGGCTGGCAGAGCCTGGAGCTTGAGCGTGCCGCGGCTTTGCGGATTGATATGCGGCCCGTCGCCCGGGCGCAGCAGCATGATGGAACGCTGGATGCTTTGCATATTAACCTCCTGTGCATCATCATATGTTGAGCAACGCTGATCAATAAGGAACGCGCGATAAAGGCCATAAGGCGCAAAACGATAATGGACTTCCGTTTCTCGTTGAATCAGTGTTTACATAATGTATATGGATACAGTGCTGTGAAAATGAACGCCGGGGCTTCGGTCAGGGCGGGGATTTTTCATGCGCCGGCTGACTGTGAAAGCAATGTGAACCGACACACGCGGTGCGAGACGGCAGATAGGAAGGCGGCGGCTGAAATTTTCGGTTGATTTTTTCGGGCCATGTGTTATAATCAACTTTGCGACTTTATCAGGCAGGCATGGTTCCATTGTCCCCATAGCCGGGGCGCGGCCCACCGGCCGAGAGAAAGAGGTGAGTGCAGATGAAGAAAGGCATACATCCCGAGTATTATACGTGTACGGTCACGTGCGCCTGCGGCGAAACGTTTGTCACCGGGTCGACGCGTAAGAACATCAATGTTGAAATTTGCTCCAAGTGCCATCCGTTCTTAACGGGCAAGCAGAAACTGGTCGACACGGGCGGGCGCGTGGATCGCTTCAATAAGCGTTACGGCCTGAAATAACACGGGATACAAGGAAGCTGCGCTTAAAGCGCGCGGCGAATGAGCACACAAAAAGTCAGCGGACAGGCTGGCTTTTTTGCTTATCAAAAAGGCAAGGCTGAAAGGCCTTGCCTGATGATTCTCGCAACTATTGTGATGCGGACAGGCTGCGGATATGTCGGCGCACCCGCTATTCCAGCGCGTCCATGAATTGTTTGTAATGGGCGAACGCGATGCCCGGCTCTTCCAGCGACAAATCCCAGCGCTTTACCCACTCCAGCGAGTAGAAGCCGCGGTAACCCGCCTTATTCAAAAGGCGTACCGCTTCGGCGACGGGGATGTCGCCTTCGCCCAGCATCCTGTAGCGCACCTTTTTGCCTTCCATCACCGAATCTTTAAGATGAACGTGGCGCACGAACGGCCCGATGTTGTCGATGGTGTAGGCGGGCTCTTCGTTGAAGAAGCGGTACGGATGGTGGATGTCGTAGAGTATGCCGACGTTTTCGTTCGCCAGCTCCTTGCGGAACAGCGCGCCCAGCGCTTTGGTTTTGGCGAAAAAGCCGTTGGTTTCAATCAGCGGCGTCACGTTTTTGTCCCGCGCGTAGTCGGCGACCTCCAGAAGATTGCCGATCACTTTTTTGAGGCTCACGTCTTCATCCGACGGGGCGGGCTCAAGGTCCCCCAAAAGGCGGATGTACGGCGCGCCGATGCGGGCGGCCGTGTCCACGTACGCCTTGGCTTTTTCGATATCGTCGTCGTTATTGAGGTTGCATGAGGAAGAGAGGCAGGAAATTTCCAATGACAGTTGCTCAAAACGGCGGCGCGTGGCCTCGGCGTTGGCCGGCGAGAACGCTTCGATGTTCGGCGCGTACAGCTCGTTTTGCACGCCGCGGAACTCGATGCCGTTATACCCAAGATCCGATGCGACGGATACGATTTCTGCGAAAGACCATTCCGGACAGCCCAAAGTAGAGAAACAAATTTTCATATCGCACCCTCACTTTCCGGCGCTCATCGACGCCCCACCATTGATTATATAACATTGGG
>JAAXZP010000075.1 GCA_012719815.1 Christensenellaceae bacterium | reverse complement strand
GTATACCGCTATCTCATCAAGGAGGACCTGTCGGGCTATGACTTTTCGTTCATCGAGCACGCGACGCTGGCTGGCGAGCCGCTGAACCCCGAGGTGTTCCGCAAGCTGGAGGAGATGACCGGACTGCGGCTGCACGAGGGCTTCGGGCAGTCGGAATCGTCGGTGCTGCTCGCCAACTACCCGTGGTTTGAGATACGGCCCGGCTCGATGGGCAAGCCGTCTCCGCTGTACGAAATAGACCTTGTTGACGCGGACGGCAACCGGTGCGAGGACGGCGAGGTGGGGTGCCTCGTGGTGCGCAACACCGACAGGCGGCATCCGCTGGGGCTGTTCCACGGGTACTGGCGCGACGAGGCGGCGACGAACAAGGCGTGGAAGAACGGCGTATACAACACCGGCGACATGGCGTGGCGCGACGCAGACGGGTATTACTGGTTCGTGGGCCGCGACGACGACGTGATCAAATGCTCCGGCTACCGCATCGGGCCGGTTGAGGTGGAAAGCGTGCTGCTGGAGCACCCCGGCGTGCTGGAATGCGCGGTGACCGCCGCGCCCGACCCGGTGCGCGGGCAGGTGGTGAAGGCGACCATCGTGCTGGCCAGGGGCTACGAGCCCTCCGAGGCGCTCAAAAAAGCGCTGCAGGACCATGTGAAACGCCAGACCGCGCCGTACAAATACCCGCGCATCGTGGACTTCGTGGACGCCCTGCCCAAGACGACGAGCGACAAGATACGCCGCAACGTCATCCGCCAGCAGGACGAGGGGAAAGCGGGAAACTGACAAGCTGACGAGGCGCACTGCATCACTGCGGTGCGCTTTTTTGTTTTTTGGACTTTAGATGAAGGAAAATGAGGAAAAATGTAGAAATATGTATTGTACCTAGTAGCTGTATTTGAAACACTATTTCGGGGACAGCGCGGATATGCTGCCGTCGCTGATACCTTTCGTCAAACGCGGCGGGTATATCGCCGTGGCCGTCCCGGGCTTAAAGTACGAATTCGGGAAAGACGTTCCCGCCGAAATGCGGCCGTTCTGGAACGGCGAGATGGAAAGGACCCTGCACTCGCTCGGCTGGTGGAAAGGCCTGTGGGAGGGCACAGAGGGCATTGAACTGGCAGATGCCCGGGAGATGGACTGCTGCGCCAAGGCATGGGAAGAATGGCTGACCGGCACTCACTCCATCGCCGCGGAGGACGTGAAAATGATGGAGGCCGAGGGCGGAAAGTATTTCAACCTCGTTCAGCTGATTGCCAAAGTCGTCTGAATATTGCCGTTCCGATGGGTATGTGATAAGCCGCTCATGGGCGTACCCGGTTTGAAAGAGGCAGACCCGGATGTCATGCGGGTCTGCTTTTTCTGTATTTGCCGGGCCTGTGAGCAGCAGTCAGCGCAGGGCGGTATGGCTTATTGGGAAAATTTACAAAGTTAAATATTTTCCTTCAGGTGTGGTGGAAAAAGCCGATAAACAACAAGGTTTAACAACAGGAAATTACAAGATTTAGTTAAAGAATTATTTGGAAAAATCCGATATATCCTAAAAAGATTTGCGCATTTCAACGCCGCGCCGGAAGGAGAGATCACTATGACAACACCAGCAGATTTATTCTCGGTCATATTCGTGACGGCAGCCGGCGTGAGCTTTATGTTCGGCTTGTATATATTCAGGATGAGGCGCGAGCAGGAGAACGCGCTGGTTTTTGCTGTGGCCATCGCGCTGGCCATATGGGCGCTGGGCCTGGGGCTGGCGCTGTCGGCCCCGACGCAGGAGGTCAGCGTGCTGTGGAGGCGCATCGCGGGGCTGGGCTGGGGAACGTTTTTCAGCTTACTGCTCCATTTCCTGCTGGTGCTGACCATCCATAAACCCGACCGCAAAACTTGGTGGCTGCTTTTGCCTCTCTATTTGCCCGCGGCCTTGAACATTCTCGTTTTCATCATCCCGACGCAGCTTAATCCCATGCCGTACAACATGGTTGAAACGCCCCTGGGCTGGGTCAATGTGGCGGAATACAACGCGTGGGACATCTATTTCGTGGCGTTTTACATCAGCGCGGTACTGACGGGGATTGTGATCGTGTGGCGCTGGGGGTTAAAATCGTCCGACGATAATATCAGGAAGCAGTCCAAGCTGTTATTCGTGACGTTTCCCTTGGCGCTGGTGCTGGGGACGCTGACGGACATGCTCGCCAACGCGCTGCTGGCGTACAAGATACCCCAGATGGCTCCGCTTTTCGTTCTGATTCCCATATCGGGGATCTATATCTCCATGCGGCGCTACGGATTTATGAACCTTCCGCAGCCAACCGGCGATGAGGAGATACTG
>JAAXZP010000074.1 GCA_012719815.1 Christensenellaceae bacterium | reverse complement strand
GTTTCCTGATGAATCCGTGGAAGCAGGCGTCGTCACCGACGATTCCCTCCCCTTCGCCATTCAGATGGCGGAATACCTGGATGGGAAGCGGCGCAGCTTCGACCTGCCGATGCTGGTGCCCGGCACGCCGTTCCGGCAGGCGGTGTACCGCGCCACCATGGCGATTCCCTACGGCAGCGTAGCCCCCTACGGCGACGTAGCGTTGGCGGCGGGCTATCCGCTCGCCATGCGCGCCGTGGGCACCTCGATGAAATGCAATCCGCTGCCCATACTCATCCCCTGCCACCGCGTGGTCCATAAGGACAAGCGCCGGGCGGCATACGGCGGCGGTCTGCATGTCAAGCAGTTCCTGCTGGATCTGGAATCGCGTTACGCCGACAAATAAGCTGCAAGTAAGCTATAAACTGTAACGTCCCTCGGGATTTTGGGCCTGCCTTTGAGCCAATCCCGGCCTGGGGCGTTTTTTTGTTTCCTCAGCTTATCGGATGCTGCTCTCTTCCGCCGCCGCAATCTGTACTCAATATTTTCGCATTTTTAACGATATAAAGGGTATACCCACATGCCATTTTGGCTCTGGGAAAACTGGAATGATGCTCACAAGCGGCGGGCAAGCCTGTCCAAAAGGCAGACAAAGCCGTTTAAGCGCTTGTTTGAAACGTCAAGACATACAGTAAGAGAGAGGCAAGAAATTATGACGTGTCGCGTATTGGACCAATTGCTCGAAATCTCCAAACAGCATAACGCGACCGATTTACATATCTGTGCGGGCTCACGTCCGCTCATGCGCGTCAACGCCAAGCTGGAGGTCATTCCCGGCACATCCGTGCTGTCGGCGGAGGAAGTGGCGGGCATCGTCGGCGCCTGCCTGGACCCGATGCATATGGACCGCCTCGCGCGCAACAAGGTTGTGGACTTCTCCTATTCCCGCAGCGGCTTCGGCCGTTTCCGCTGCAATATCTACAAGCAGCGCGGCACCTATGCCATCGCGGTGCGCATGCTGCCGCTCAAAATCCCGCCGTTCAGCTCGCTGGGTCTGCCCGAAGAGGTACTGCAGTTCACCAAAAAGACCAACGGCCTGGTGCTGATGACGGGCGCCACGGGCAGCGGCAAGTCTACTACGCTCGCGAGCCTTCTGGACATCATCAACCAGGAATACCATTACCACATACTGACCATCGAAGACCCGGTGGAATACCTGCACAGCCACGGCAAGAGCCTGGTGACCCAGCGCGAGATCGGCGAGGATGCGGTGTCGTTCGCCTCCGCGCTGCGCTCCGCGCTGCGGCAGGACCCGGATGTGATCATGGTGGGCGAAATGCGCGACCAGGAGACCATCTCCATCGCGCTGTCCGCGGCGGAGACGGGGCACCTGGTGTTCTCCACGCTGCACACTATGGGCGCCGTCAAAACGATTGACCGCGTGCTGGATTCCTTCCCCACGGACCAGCAAAACCAGATCCGCAGCCAGCTGGCCACGGTGCTTCAGGGCATCGTGTCGCAGGTGCTGCTGCCGCGCAAGGACGGCAACGGACTGGTGGCAGCCTGCGAGGTGATGACGGCCACCCCCGCGGTGCGCAACCTCATCCGCGAGGGCAAGCAATACCAGATCAGCAACATCATCCAGACGGGCAGAGATCAAGGCATGTGCTCGCTGGAGCGCAGCCTGGCCAAACTGGCCGCGCAGGGCATTGTGGATGAGAAAATAGCCAGAATCAAGGCGCTGGATGTCAAGTTGTTTGAGCAGTATCTGGCGCTGAGCAAACGATAAAGGAGAGAACATGGGCAAAATCAGAGAATTGTCCAGCGCGGAGCTGTCGTCGCTGTCGCGCCAGCTTGCGCTGGTGGTCGATTCAGATCTCTCGCTGCAGGAGGGGCTGGATCTGCTGCGGCAGCAAAGCAAGTCGCGGGCGGTGCAGGAGCTTTTGCTGCGCGCGCGCAAACGCGTCAACGAAGGGCAGACGCTGTCTGAAGCTTTTGCGGAAGAAAAGGGACTGCTGCCTGATTTCTATATTGAGATGATTAAAATGGGCGAACAGAGCGGCAACCTGGTCCGGGTTCTGACGCGCGTCGCCGATTCATACGACAAGGAAGCGAAGATATCGTCCAAGGTGATGTCGGCGGTTACCTATCCGCTGATACTCACCGTGCTGATGCTGTGCGTCATCATACTGCTTTTGACCGAAGTGCTGCCGATGTTTGGCGAGGTGCTCTCGTCGCTGGGCGGCGAGATGCCGGGCATCACGCGGGCGCTGATGGATATTGGCGCGTTCGTCGGTTCGTATTTCTATGTGCTGCTGCTCATCGTCGCCGCCGTCATCATCGCGGTGGCGATTATGCGGCAGAGCGAAAGCGGACGTGAACAGCTGGACGCGATGAAGCTGCGCATGCCCATCCGCGGCCGCATCACGCGCAACATCTGCGCCGTACGCTTCGCGCGCAACCTTGCCATGCTGCTGCGCAGCGGCATCAGCGTTGCCGCCAGCGTGCGCATGACCCGGTCCATCGTGATGAACACGCGCATCGCGTCGCTGATTGAAGAAGCGGCGGATCGCGTAGAAAGCGGCGAAACGCTGCGCTCGGCTCTGCTGTCGCTGGGGCTATTCCCCGACCTGCTGGTGCGCCTTTTAACCGTCGCTGAGAGCACCGGCCATATGGACGATATGCTGGACCGCGCGGCGGACGTGATGGAAGAAGAGCTGGATGAGCGCCTTGCGAGGCTGACCACAGTGCTGGAGCCGGCGCTGATTATCGTGCTGTCCATTATCATCGGCATTGTGCTGGTGTCGGTATTACTGCCGGTGGCCCGCATCATGAACACGGTGGGATAACCGCTATGAGAAAGCCGAGCCTCGCCGTTATCGCCATGCTGGTAAGCCTCACCGTCATCACCGTTGTGATGATTATGGCGTTCGCCGCCATCCGCGACTACGGCAGCCATTATGACGAAACCCGGCTCCAAGAGGTGCGCGATACCGTTCTGAGTGCCGTCTCGCAGTGCTACGCGCTGGAAGGCGCCTACCCGCCGGACCTTGGGTACCTGGAGGAAAACTACGGCCTGATTCTGGACAGAAGCCGCTACATATACCACTACGAGATATTCGCATCCAACATTTTTCCGGATGTGAAGGTGCTGCCGCTCAGAAGGACGGGAGGCTAACATGTATCTGAGAAGCAAGGTTTTGGCCGTGGAATCCATCTCCGTGATGCTGGTACTGGTGCTGTTCGCGTTTGTGACCGTTACGCTGATCAGCTCCGGTTCCAGCGCGTACTCGCATATTCTGGGCAGCAAAAAGGCGGTGGAAAGCGCGCGCGTGGCCTATTCGTTCATCAGCATGAAGGTGAAGCAAAGCGATGCCGCGTGCCGCATCGACGTCGTAGACCCGGCGTTCGGCAGCGCGCTGAAAATCGACGTGGAAGACGGCCTGTACAGCACGTAGATCTTCTATTCCGAAGGCGCGCTGTACGAATGCCTGACCATTACGGGCTGCGAGCCGTCGGTGGAAGCCGGCAACCTGATCACGAAGCTCAGTGGCTTTGAGGTGAACCGCAGCGGCAGGCTGCTCACCATCCGCTGCGCATGCGGCAGCGGCGATACGGCAGAGGTCATGGAAGGCGTGGTGAGCCTGAGGACATGAACAGAAAAGGATTCACGCTGATCGAGGTGCTGTTCTCCATCGCCGCGCTGGGCATCATCTGCGCCGTGCTGTTAAAGCTCTTTCTGCTGGCCGGCAATACCAACGACCGCGCTGCCGATATCCAGGACGCGCAGGTGGCCGTCGCCTCCACAGCGGAGACACTGGCCGGCGCGGAAACGCTAGAAGACGGCCTTGCTTCGCTGGGACTCGTTCCCGCAGGCAACTGCCCTGCCGGGCAATACCGGCTGATACGCGACGGCTTCACGGTGGTGGTCACCGTCAGCGAGGAGTCGGGCGATTACCCGGGCACGCTGTATAGCCTGTCCATAGACGCCGAGCAGGACGGCAAAAAGCTGGCGGGTATCAAAACCGCCAAATACGACGGAGGCAGGACGGATGATTAAGCGCGTGCTGGCCAGTCAAAAAGGCGCCTCCTCGGTACTGGTGATACTGTTGCTGCTGGTGCTGGTGGTATTCGGCGTGGCGGCGCTCACCACCGCGCTGTCCGGCCTGCGCCTCGGCCAGAAGGTGTCCGACTGGAACGAGTCCTACTACCGCCTGGAGGGCCAGGCGGCGCGCTGCTGGGCGGAAATCGACGCGGCGGTCAGCCGGGCTGCGGAATCAGGCGAGCCGTTTGAACAGGCGCTGGAGAACGAGCTGAAGCAGCTTAATTTCGAGACAACGCTGAAGGATAACGCCATCACTTATGAGGTATACAGCGATGGCACCCGCCTGCACGTGACTTTGGCTCTGGACATGGAGCACAGCCCGCGGCTGTGCCCGACGGAGTGGTATCAGATACAGTCCAAAAGCTGAGACCGCCCGATGGAACGGGCAAAGAAACCGACGGAACGGAATATGAAGCATCATGTTTTAATAGCTCTGCTGGTCGCGCTTGCGCTGCTTGTCTGCACGAGCTGCGCGCCGGCACAGGGTGAAAATAAAAATAGCCATACCAATACCGGCGTCGCGCTGGCGGCAGCCGCGGAGACGGAAGAGCGCAGCGAGCCGGATATCGACGCACTGTTCGCCGCGCGGGTAAATCGCCCGGCGCTACCCCCCGACAAGAAGCCGGACGACATCATCTGCACCGACTATACAGATATTGGACTATTGCGCATATGCTACCAGTCTAATTCCGACGCGCGGCTCAAGCTGCAAGTATTAAAGGACGGCAATTCCATCGCCTACAACTTAAAAGGAGACGGCAGCATTGAGGATTTCTCGCTGCAATACGGCAGTGGCGAATACACCGCGCGCATCATGCAAAACATCAAAAACGACGAATACTTTGTCGTCACCGCCAAAACGTTTACCGTAAACCTCAGGGACGAAAACGCCGTGTATCTCAACTCCATCCAGAACGTGGACTGGGATTACAGCAAAAAGCCCATTCAGGACGTGCCCTACCTCGTCTCAGACGCCCTCATCGGCCTGGAAGACGCGCAACTTCTTTCCGGCTGCGCGGACGAGCTGTATGACTTTGTCGTCACGAACATCGCCTACGACAGCGCCAAGGTATACAGCCTGATGTACGATTACCTGCCGGACATCGAAAAAACGTACCTGGAGCGGACAGGCATCTGCTACGATTACGCCTCGCTGTTCGCGGCGATGCTGCGCAGCATCGGCATACCGGCCAAACTGGTCAAAGGCTATTCCAAAGAAAACCCCGGCGTGTACCACGCCTGGAACGAGGTGCTGATAAACGGCGAATGGATTGTCGTGGACACCACGCTGGACGCTTCGCAGCCTGGAAAAGACGCGCAAATGGCCAAAAAACCGGCGGATTACATGAAGGTATATGAATACTGACGGGTATATGATAAGCTCATAGATCCCCTTTGAATTCGGCTGTCGAAACTTTGCGTTTCCAGCCGAATTTTTTTATTGACGCCCTTGTCCATCTGTGCTTTAATATACATGTTTGTTTACAAAGAGTAAACTTCAAGTTTAATATAGTGCATTTGCTGAAAAGGGGCCGTGCGCTTTGAAAATTGGACACAAAGTGAAAGAATTAAGGGTGCGCCTGGGGCTCCCGCAGGAGGAGCTGGCCGACCGGGCCGAGCTGTCCAAGGGCTTCATCTCTCAGGTGGAGCGCGATTTGACGTCGCCTTCCATCGCCACGCTCAAGGAAATACTCGAATGCCTGGGCACCAGCCTGAAGGACTTCTTCGCCGACACGCCCGAGGTGAAAACGGTCTACAAAAAGCAGGACATGTTCACCAAGACGGACGCCGAACAAAAGACCGAAATCGTCTGGCTGCTGCCGGGCGCACAGGGCTGCTCGATGGAGCCCATACTGCTGACCATCCAGCCGGGCGGCAGCACCTGGCCGGACGACCCGCACGAGGGCGACGAGTTCGGCTACGTGCTCTCCGGCACGGTGACGCTGTATCTGGGCGAAAAAAGGATGCGCGTCCGCCGCGGCGAGAGCTTTTTCTATTCGCCCAAGCACACGCACTATCTGGCAAATACGGGTAAATCGCCCGCCAAGGTGCTTTGGATATCCTCCCCGCCATCATTTTAGCCACCGGAGCGCGACATGGAAAAGATCGAACACACTCAAAGGAACAATGCTTCCCAGAGATCCCAGAATAAAATCCTCGAGCTGAAAAATATCAGCAAGAGCTTCGACAAGGGCGAAGTGCTGCGCAATATCAACCTGTACGTGCGGCAGGGCGAGTTTTTAACGCTGCTCGGCCCATCCGGCTGCGGCAAGACCACGCTGCTGCGCATCATCGGCGGCTTTGAAGCTCCTACATCCGGCCAGGTGTTCTTTAACGGTAAGGATATCACGTCCCTGCCGCCGTACATGCGCCAGGTCAACACGGTGTTTCAGCATTTCGCGCTATTCCCGCACATGAACGTTTACGAAAACATCGCCTTCGGCCTTAACATTAAGAAGCTGCCCAGGGACGAAATCCGCCGCAAGGTGACCGACATACTTGCTTTAACCGGCCTTTCGGGCTTTGAGAAGCGCAGCATATCGCGGCTGTCGGGCGGCGAGAAGCAGCGCGTCGCCATCGCGCGGGCGCTGGTGTGCGAGCCGTCGCTGCTGCTGCTGGACGAGCCATTGGGCGCTCTTGACCTCAAGCTGCGCAAGAGCATGCAGCTGGAGCTCAAAAACATGCATAAGAAGCTGGGCCTTACGTTTGTCTATGTCACGCACGACCAGGAGGAGGCCATGATGCTCTCCGACACCATCGTGGTGATGAAGGACGGCGTCCTCCAGCATATCGGCACGCCGGAAGACATCTACAACGAGCCCAGCAACGCGTTCGTGGCCGACTTCATCGGCGAGAGCAACATATTCCCCGGCACGTACCTCGGAGATAATCGCGTGCGCTTCGCGGACGTCGAGTTTTCCTGCCTCCCCCACCCCTTTGAGGCTGGCGAGTCGGTGGACGTCGTCGTGCGGCCGGAGGACATCGAGCTGTCCCGCAGGGAGTCGCACATCAGCGGCGTCGTCACGTCGTCGGTGTTCATGGGCGTCCATTACGACATCCGCGTGCTGGACGACAACGGCCACGAATGGCTGGTGCAGTCCACCAAAACGCCCGGCGAAGGCCGCCGCACCTATCTCACCATCGGCGAAGACTGCATCCACATCATGCCGAAGGAGCGCACATGAAGAGCAAACGTTACGCCCTGCCCTACATCATCTGGTCGCTGCTGTTCATCATCGGGCCCATACTCATCACGCTGTTCTACGCCTTCGGCCAGCAGAAATTCACGCTGGAGTACATCATCAAGGCGTTCTCCGGCGACTACATGTCCGTGTTCCTAAGCTCGGTGCTGACGGCGCTGATCGTGACGGCGCTTTGCCTGCTGCTGGGCTACCCTGCCGCCTACATCGTCTCGCGCATGCGGGTAAATTACGCGCGCATCGTCATCATACTGATGGTGTTGCCCATGTGGATCAACTTCCTGCTGCGCACTTACGCCTGGCGGGTGCTGCTGGACGACAACGGCCTGATCAACCAGTTTCTTGGCCTTCTGGGCATACCGCCGCAGCAGCTTTTGTATACGCAGGGCGCGGTTATCATGGGGCTTATGTACGACTTTCTGCCGTTCATGATACTGCCCATCTACACCGCGCTGCAGAAGATTGACCCGGCGCTGCTGGAAGCTTCCAGCGATTTGGGCGCGAGCCGCGCCCGCACGTTCGCGCAGGTGATATTCCCGCTCAGCCTGCCGGGCATCGTCACCGGCATTGTGATGGTGTTCATGCCGGCGCTCACCACGTTTGTGGTCACGGTTCTCCTGGGCGGCGGCAAATACAACATGTACGGCGACATCATCACCGAGCAGTGCCTGGTCACCAACGACTGGAACTTCGGCTCCGCGCTGGCAGTGGTGATGTTCCTGCTGATGCTGGTCAGCATGGTCATCATACGCCGCATCGACAAGGAAGGGGAGGGCTACCTGCTATGAAAAGTTTTGTCCGCAGCTTCTATATCGTCATCGTGCTGCTGTTTCTCTAAGTGCAG
>JAAXZP010000073.1 GCA_012719815.1 Christensenellaceae bacterium | reverse complement strand
TACTAATACTATATCGCCGGGCACACTATTCGTCAAGACCCATTGCCTCACGGTTTCGCAGTTTTTCGACATAAATCGCCGCGTCCATCCTGTCTGCGAACACGCGCCCAACCATAAGTTCTTCGATTTCTTCCGCTGTCAGGCTGCCCGCATCGATTGGGTATTCCCGTATCTTGTCCTGCCTGTCGGTACCCGCCAGCGTACGGTAAAGCGCCAAAACATCCCCTTCCTTTTTGAGTATGAAATGGTCCGGGCAGTAGCAGGCAAACGACAGCTCCAGCGTCGCGTCGCCGGGCCCGAACGCAGCGATGCGCGCCCTGGGGTATTTTTGCCGCAGTTCGGTAAATGTCAGGCCGGCAAGCTCGGCTGCCTCAGTGGTCTCAGTCAATTTGTGGCGACACATCTCGTAATCGTACACCCAGGTGATGACGGCATTCGCCGACAGGCGGGTATTGTCCGCCTCCGCCGCAATGTCATCCGTCGGCTCGTTCGCCACGAGAGGCGGCTCGCTCTGCGCCAGCAGGTATCCGGCAATACCGGAGAGCAGCATCACGATTAATGATATAAACAGAAATAACAGCCTCTTGGTCGATTTGTTCAACAAAAAAATACCCCCGCTTAATGCTCAAGGGTATTTTCTGCATTTGCCGCTGCGTTATTCTTTGTCGTCGTCCTGCAGCTCGGCGTTGTGGTATATATTCTGAACATCATCACTATCATCAAGCATGTCCAGCATCTTCAGGAAACTCTGCTCCGCTTCCCCCGTCACTTCCACCGTATTGGAGGGTACCATCTGCACTTCGGCCATTGCGATGGCATAGCCGCTTTTCTCCAGCGCATCGTAGACTTCGGAAAACGCCGCGGGCGTGGTGGTAACCTCAAAATCGCCGTCAGCGTCGTTCACATCATCCGCACCGGCTTCCAGCGCCGTCATGATGAGTTCCTCTTCGTCGATGTTTCCGGTGTTTTCGATTACGATAACGCCCTTGCGCTCAAACATCCAGGAAACACAGCCCGTCGCTCCCAGAGAGCCGCCGTTTTTATCGAAGCAGTGGCGCACTTCACTTGCGGTGCGGTTGCGGTTATCCGTCAGCGCCTCCACGATGACCGCTACGCCGCCGGGGCCGTAGCCTTCGTACACGACGGATTCATAGTTGATGCTGCCCGACTCGCCCGCCGCCTTCTTGATGGAGCGCATAATGGTCTCCTGCGGCATGGTGTTGGCCTTGGCCTTTGCAATGGCATCACGAAGACGCGAGGTGTGTTCCGGATCCGGCCCGCCTTCCTTCACGGCCACAGCCAGCTCGCGACCGATTTTGGTAAATATCTGGCCGCGCTTGGAGTCGGTTTTCTCCTTTTTGCGCTTGATTGTCGACCATTTTGAATGTCCGGACATACGTCACCTCATCAGCTTTTTCGACGCATATCATAACATAATTCTAATGCCTGTTTCAATAATTTCGTTCATAGATCTGTTACTCTTCGTTGGGCAGGAGGTTCATAAGCTGGTCTTGCGTGCCCATGAAATAGTTGTGCGGCACTTCGCCGATGATGATGGTATCGGATATCAGCACCTGCGTGGAGATATCCACCGTCTGCGGCGCGTTGCCGATGAGGATGCGGACCGACGCGTCGAACACCAGATAAACCTTGTGGCGCGTTTGGTTGATGCCCGCATCCCGAAACTCCGTCTTGAAGTCTGTGGAAACCGAACCGACCGGCTCGAACTTGATGTTGACCTGCGGCCCGCGGCCCGTCAGCAGCGGTCCGCCCAGTATGGTGCCGATGGGAATGTCGATGCCCTGGTCCCCGAGGTTTAAAATCTTGTCCTGCGCGGCAATGGCGGTGGATGCCGCGAGCTGGTTCATTTTCACCGCGTTGGAGGATATCAGCACGATTTTGCCATGCTCATCCTTCTCGATATCGATGAGGTCCAAATAGCCGACATCGCTGCCCACCGTCTCCCGGACGGCATCGTTCATCGCTTTGACGGCTATGGCCCTGAGGCGCGCCTCGGAAAGGCTGAGTATCGTGGGACGGATGGCGTTGTCCAGCGCAAAATAGCCCGCAGCAAGGGCCCCCACAACCAGCAGGACAATCCACAGCTTGGAAATTTTACGCCGGCGCCGCATCGCTTTCACCTTATATCAGAATATGCGCGGCCTTCGGGTGATAACACCGTCGGCGCACCGGAAGCGAAAATGTAAAATAATCACGATTTTACTGCGAAGACGATACAAACATGCTATAATATGTTCCATGCGGATCGATAATTCGAATGATAAAAAAGGCCATATGATAACAGAAGCATCCGGAAAGATAAAAATCCGGAGTTTGCTTGTGCGCATTTCCGGGTTCTTCGTACAGGCGTGGCGAAGCATAATGGAGGGCGTGAAGCGTCTTCTGGGCCGTTCTCCAAAGACGCACCATCAAGCTGCCGATACGGATATGAACGAAACCCAGGTGTTTGGTACCCTGGCCGAAACGCCGACTGCCCGCAGCGCCCGAACGCCGCGGCGGCGCCACACTGTCCCGTCAAAATACCGCAGCGTTCCCCATATCTCCAAGGAACATCTCTCCGGCGAAGGCAAGGAACATATCAACATGTTCCAGCCGCGCCACCGCGAGGGCGGCGTGATCATCAGCGTGCTGCTCACATCCGTGCGCCTGGTGCTGATTGTTCTGTTTATGATTGTCGCAGCAGGCGCGGGCGTATTGGTCGGCGTCGCCAAGGCGTATATGGAAACCACGCCCAAGCTGGACACCGGCAAGATCGAGGACCAGTCGGAGACGTCATATATTTATGACTCCAACGGAGAGCTGATCGCGCTCTATACCGGGTCGGAAAACCGCGACTGGGCAAACCTCGACGAGATCCCCAAATATCTGCAGGACGCCGTGATCGCTATCGAAGACATCCGCTTCAAATACCACTCGGGCGTGGACATCAAGCGGTTGGTGGGCGCGTTCATCAACAACCTGATGAACAGCAACGTCCACGGCGGCAGTACCATCACCCAGCAACTGATCAAAAACCGGCTGCTGAGCACCGAGCGTACCTATAAGCGCAAGATACAGGAGGCTTACCTCGCGCTTCAGCTGGAAAAGGAATACAGCAAGGACGAAATACTGGAGGCTTACCTGAATACCATTAACCTGGGCGCTTCCAATTACGGCGTCAAGGCGGCCGCGATGGACTATTTCGGCAAGGATCTCAGCGAGCTCACGCTGCGCGAATGCGCGATGCTGGCGGGCATCACGCGCTACCCGTACCTGTATAACCCGCGGCGCTGCTATTACGAGGCAAAAAATCCCAAGATCATCAACGACCGCACCGACCACGTGCTCTACCAGATGTACAAGGCCGGCTACATCAGCTACGAGGAATACCAGCAGGCCCTTCACGATACGGTTCATGTGATGGAAAAATCCCGGGTCAACGAGATGTACCAGATGCCGTACTTCGTGGAATACGCTGTCTACGACGTGATTACGCATCTTTTGCAGCAGCGCAACATGCAGGATAACAAACAGAACCGCGCCCAGCTGGAGAATGAGCTGCGCACCAACGGCTATCGCATCTACACCACTGTGGATCCCAACGTCCAGAAGGTTGTGGAGCATAGCCTCACCGAATGGGACGCGTACCCCAAGCTGGAGGATGCAGACGATTCAGTCATCTATTACGATAACGGCGACGGCACGGTGACGGAAGTCATCCAGCCGCAGGCGGCTGCCGTGGTCATCGACCAGTCCACCGGCGATATCAAGGCGCTGGTCGGCGGGCGCACCACGCCCACGGCCCGAAAGACGCTGAACCGCGCTTACCAGACAACCATGCCGGTCGGCTCGTCCATCAAGCCGCTCGCCGTCTACGGCCCCGCGCTGGATAAAGGGTATTCGGACGGCACTGTGGTGCCCAACCTGCCGCTGCCCATATCGGGCTGGCTGGACGACAGCGGCAAAGAAACCTACCCCAGCGGCGGCTCTTCGAGCTACGGTCCCGTCACGCTGCGTACCGGTCTGGTGCGGTCGCTGAACGCCGCCACGGCCTGGACGCTGATGGAACTCGTGGGTTTGGACGATTCGTATAATTATCTGGTGGATATGGGCGTCAATCCGGCGCACATCAACAAATCGGGCGCCGGGCTCGCGCTGGGCACATCGGGCATCACGCCCGTCGAAATGGCGGGTGCTTTCGCCGCCATCGCCAACGCCGGCGTTTACCAGGAGCCTCTGTCGTTCACGCGGGTCACCGACCGAAACGGCAACGTGATACTGGATGCCAAGGAGATACGCGACAGCCGGCAGGTATTCAAGCCTTCCACCGCGTGGCTGCTGACCGATATGCTGGTGGAAGCGGTCAGCTCCAAAAGCGGTACGGGCAGAAACGCGCGGATAGAGGGCATGACGGTGGGCGGCAAGACGGGCACCAACCAGAACGCCAAAGGCATCTATTTCGTCGGTTTCACGCCTTATTACACAATGTCGCTGTGGATCGGCCACGACGACTACAAGCCGCTGGCAGAGGATGTTTACGCCTCCTCCTCCGCGGCGCCGCTCTGGCAATACATCATGGCGCAGCTCGTCAAGGACAAGCCCGACGCCCCCATCATCGACGCGTCGCCCGAGGAACTGGGACTGACAAAAGTGCGCGTCTGCTCGGTATCCGGTAAAAAAGCCACTGAGGCCTGTGAGGCAGACAGCACTCATAAGCCCGTCGATGCCTGGTATCCGTCTGACAGCGCTTCGGCATTGGAAAGATGCGACTGGCACCAGCAGTACCCGGTATGTATGCAAAGCGGCAAAATCGCCACGCAGTATTGCCCGAACGACCAGATCGAGATGCGAAGCCTGCTTATGCTGCCGGATGATTCTATTTACTGGAAGCTGACGGACGCGCAGCTTCAGAAATACCTGCCCGGCGCGCAGCATGCGCTGCCCGTCGGGCTGACGCTGGCGGATATCGACCCCTCCATGCCAGAATACGCCAGCTATTTCTGCAACATCCATACGCTGGAGTGGCATGAACAGCAGGAAGCGCTGCACAGCGCCATCAGCGCGGCAAACGAACAGCTTCGCATATCCAACTACGTGCTGACGGACCCGCAATACGCGATGTCGCTGGACGACAAACAGCAGCTGCTGGATAAGATCAACGAGCTTAACAATCTGCTCTCCAATCCGTCCGCCACGGCGGCGGCCATCGAGCAGGTCACGGAAGAGCTGCGGCAGCTGACAGTGCGGCTTGTGTCCATCTACTCGGGGATGGAAACGGATAACCCCTAAGGCATATAGTATTCTTCATCCTGCACTTCAATGACCACCCGGGCGGAGGGCGATCCTTTCATCGGCTCTCCGTCTATTAATATTTACGGATGCGTGGGTATCACATGATACTCATACCGGTGGCCGTACTGCGCATCGTAATCGATGATGTCCACCGGCCCTTCCCGTCCCTCGTACTCGCCGACCAGTTCGCGCTCCCCGGTATCCAGATCGATGCGCATCAGCCGGTAAACCGCAAAGCTCTGCGGCGGTGTGAAGCGGACGCGCGGATAGCCGCCCATCCCGATGACCACCGACAAATCGTGAGGCGGCTTGGGAACAGCCCAGTAGTCGGAATACTGCCTGGGCGCGCGGTTTTTCTGGAAATATTCCGTCAACGTATCGTCCTCGGGCGTGTATGCGCTGGCCAGCATCGGCTGTGTGCCGTTTTTCAGCGACCGCGCGTCTATGCTCACCTTCACGACGCTGTCCGGCACGACAAAATCCGGCGCGGACCTGTCCCTGTACAGGAACTCGAACATCTTTTTAATAAGCACTGCGGGGTATGTGCCACCCGTCACATCCGGAGGCAGGCTGTGCGACTCATCCGTGGAATCGAAGCCCATCCAGCAGCACATTGTGTATTCCGGGTTGTACGCCACCGTCCAGGCATCCTTGTTGCCTTCCGTCGCCGTGCTGCTCGACGTGCCGGTTTTGGCCGCAATGGGCACGCCTTCCACCTTCACGCGCCTTGCGGTGCCTATCTCAGCCGCAGTTTGCAGCATCGACGTGATCAGAAACGCGGTGCTTTTGGACAGCACGGCTTTTTTTGTATCGGGCCGCTCATACAGGACTTTCCCCTGCCCGTCTTCGATGCGGGTGATGCAGCTGGGCAGCGAATAGTAGCCGCCGTTGGCAAACGGCGTAAACGCGTTGCACAGCGTGAGCGGCGATACGCCCGTGGTAAAGCCGCCCAGCGCCAGCGTGAGGCCTACATCCTTCTTGTCAAAGGGGATGCCCACACTGGCAGCGTAAAGCTTGCCCACCGACACCCCGACTTGTTCAAATACGCGCACAGCCGGCAGGTTCAGCGACCTCGACAGCGCCTCGCGCATCGTCACCCAGCCCGAATAGGTATCGGAGAAGTTCTTGGGCACGTAGCCGTTGAAATCCGCCTTCTCGTCCAGCACCATCGTCGCCGGGGAATATCCCAGCTTCTCGATGGCCGGCGCGTATACAATCACCGGCTTGATGGCGGAGCCGGGCTGACGTCGAATGTCCGTCGCCCGGTTGAGGCCGCGCCGTGTCTCATACTCCCTCCCTCCCACGATGGCCAGTATCTCGCTGGTCTCGCTGTCCAGCACGCAGAATGCGGATTGGCAAAGAGCCCCGTCCGTAGCGTTTTCGGGAAACAGCGAACCGTCCGCATATAACGTTTCCAGATACTTCTGAATGTCCTGGTCCAGCGTGGTGTAGATACGGTAGCCTCCGGAGAGCAGCTCCTCGCTGTCTACCGCGAGCAGCCGTTCCGCTTCGCGCAGAACCATGTCGGTGTAATAGCCGTACCGGTTTTTGGGATTGTCGACCAGCACCACTTCCTCCGTTTCCGCCTGTTCCTTCTGGCTCCTGGTGATATACCCCAGTTTGTACATCTCATTCAGCACCAGATTGCGCCGTTTGATTGACTTTTCCAGGTTGATGTGCGGCGCATAATGGGAAGGCCCTTTAATCACGCCCGCGAGGAGCGCGGCCTGCGCCAGCGTCAGCTCGCTCGTGTGCACGCCAAAATACGTCTTGGCGGCCGCTTCCACGCCGTATGCCCCGTTGCCGAAATAGATATAGTTAAGGTACATCTCGAGTATCTCGTCCTTGGTGTACCTCTGTTCTAATTCATAGGCCATCACGGCTTCCTGTATTTTCCGGGACATCTTTTTTGCGCTGGTCAGGCTGGTCAGCTTCACAAGCTGCTGGGTGATGGTGCTGGCACCCTGAACTTTTTCATTTTTGATGTTGTTGACGAACGCGCAGGATGCGGACCACGTCCACGCCGTGGTGCTGATAAAAACGCGCGTCTTCAATCGCAATGAACGCGCTTTTGACGTAGTCCGGAATCTCTTCGATGGGCAGATAGACGCGGTTCTGCTGGTTATAGAGCGCGGCGGTCTCGTTGCCCGCCCGGTCGAAGATCAGCAGCGTCTGCTGCATCTCCCCTATCTTCGAGGGGTCGAACTGCTTCCATTCATCCAGCCCCATCAGATAGGAAAATATGAATATCGCGCCCGACATCATGGCAACAAGACCGATGAGCACCGATATTTTGATGAAACCCCAAATACGCCGTCCGGCGGACTTGGCACGTTCGCATTCCTGATGTCTACCCATTGCTGCCTGCCTTTTATGACTCAAACGCTGTATTTTAGGCTGTTCGAAAACGCCGGTTATTATGTGATTCGACAAAAACCATAATTTAACGCGAAAACAAGTGCCAATACGTCAAAACATCCTAAAGGATGAAACAGGCTCTGGCAGAATAAGTAATAGACCATTCGGAAAGGAAGGACAGTATGCAGATCAAAGTCAAACAACAGGATAACGTGATCACGGCCTTGTTGTACGGCGAGCTGGATCACCACAGCGCCCAGGAGACTCGGGAATACCTGGACAAGCTTATCGCGAAGTTTAGGAATTCCGATCTGGTGCTGGACCTTAAGAACTTGAGCTTCATGGACAGTTCGGGCATCGGCGTCATCATCGGCCGCTACAAGAAGCTGAAAAGCGACGGCCGCAGGATGTACGTCGCCAACCCGAACCGCCAGATCGACAAGGTCATGGGCCTGAGCGGCCTGTATAGCATCATCAAGAAATTATAGTTAAAGGGGCGTCATATGGAAATCAAAAACACAATGGAATTAAGGCTTCCCAGCCTGTCCATCAACGAGGGGTTTGCACGCAGCGTGGTGGGCGCTTTTGCGACGCAGCTGAATCCCACGCTGGAAGAGGTCGCGGATATCAAGACGGCCGTATCCGAGGCGGTCACCAACGCCATCATACACGCCTATCCGGACAGGATCGGCGAAATCGTCATCAGCGCGTCGCTGTCCGGACAGACGCTGGAAGTATCCATATCCGACAAAGGGGTCGGCATCAGCGATATCGAACAGGCCCGCCAGCCGTTCTTCAGTACCGCCGGCGACGAATCGCGCAGCGGCATGGGCTTTACCGTCATGGAAACGTTCATGGACGAGGTGACCGTCATCTCCGCCCCCGGAGAAGGCACTACCGTCAGGATGCTCAAAACCATCAAAACCCAGGGATAGCGCGATGGCCGAAAAAAGCCTGCTCTCGCACGAAGAGAGCATCCGTCTCATCAAACTGGCGCAGGCCGGCGATGCCAAGGCACAGGAAACGCTGGTGCTCCGCAACACGGCGCTGGTGAAAAGCATCGTCAAAAAATTTTTAAACCGCGGGGTGGAGTTCGACGATTTAATGCAGATCGGCTCTTTGGGGCTGATCAAAGCGATCAAGGGTTACGACCCGAGTTTCAACGTGCGCTTTTCCACATACGCCGTTCCCATGATTGCGGGCGAAATCAAGCGGTTTCTGCGCGACGACGGCATCATCAAGGTCAGCCGGTCGCTGCGCGAAAAATCCTTTGAGATATTCGGGGTCAAGGAGCAGCTCAAGCTGGAGCTTAAGCGCGAGCCCACCATCGAAGAGCTGTCCCAGCGCCTTAATATGACTCCCGAGGACGTCGTGTTTGCGATGGAGGCGGTGCGCAGCCCCGTGTCCATCTACGAACCGGCCTTCGACGACGAAAACTCCAAGACGCTGCTGATCGACACCATGGCGGAACACGACGACAACGCAATAATCGACACCATATTATTGAAGGAAATGATCCAGAAGCTGTCCCCCAAGGAGCGGCAGCTGATTATGCTGAGGTTTTTCAGCGACAAAACGCAGATGGAGATCGCCGAAATTTTGGGCGTTTCACAGGTTCAGGTATCGCGGCTTATTACCAAAACGCTGAGCAAGCTGAAAAAATCCGTGGAATAGCGCCGATTTACCCTTCCGCGTCTGCGCAGCTTGGCAGGCGTTTTTTGTGCTGCCGTTTTGCCGTTTTGCCGGACAAATATTTTTTGGCTGTCTGCGGATAATAGGGATAAAAAGCTGCAAAGCTGTCGCGTTATGAACAGAGAAGGAGAACAAGGCTGTGCAATATCTGCTGCGGAAAAAATGGCTGCTTACCATTATTAGCATTGTCGTTTGCGCGGCCATTGCGTTGCTGCTCATGCTGCTGATGCGCCCGCAGGCAGGCACATTTACCGACGCCTCGTACATTTAGGCATGAAAAAGGAGCTGTTTTTCGCGCTTGAGAAAACCGCATATGCGAAAGGCCCGCGTGTCCCGCTTTACAGCATCTGCTCCGTGTACGGTGCTACCGCCCAGCCGCTGAAAAACGTGCTGATACCGCTGAAAGGGGCGGCCACCACCGTCACGGCGCTGGATGTGATGGCCCGTATTGCTCCGCTCTATCCGGACTATGCCATCACCAATCTGGGCCCTACGGAGTGCCGCGTATTCATGCAGCATTCTCCCGGCAGCCCGCTGCTCAAAGTCCTGAAGGTGATGCTGCTGTGCCTGGTGATGTTTTTCGGCGGCGCCGTTGCTATCATGACATTCCACGAGGACGTCAGCATGAGTCAGGTTCACAGCGATATATACGCGTTTTTCACAGGCGCTGAGCAGGAGAACGTGCCGGTGGTCAGCGTGCCGTACAGCATTGGCGTCGCCGTGGGGTTCGTGATGCTGTTCGGGCTGTACAGGCGTCGGAAATCCCGGCCCACTGTGCTGGATATCGATATTCACAACTACGAGAACCAGCTGCGCGATTATCTGGCCGCACAGGGAAACCGGCCGGATGGGTAATCTGCTGTCGGGCGTCACCGGATTATCCGCAGGTATTGTCACGGGAACGGCGCTGTGCGCGTTTTACATAGCGCTGGGAGTGTTCTCCAATTCGTCGGTGAGCCTCGGGCTGCGGAATACCGGGCTGCTGATGTCGGCCAGCACCGCAGCAGGCGGGCTGACGGGCGCAGTGATTACGCTGTTCGATGTCAGGCTGCCCATAGGCGAAGCGTTTGCATCGCTGTGCGGGCTCCTCAGCGGCGTATATGTGGGCATTGTCATCGCCTGCCTGGCCGAAGTGACGGATACCATTCCGGTCATCAAGAACTTCGGCCGCACGCGCCAGGCCATTGCCTTTTTGCTGCTGGCGTTTGTACTGGGCAAAACAGCAGGGTCGCTCATTTATTGGCTTTCAGGGGTGTTTTAAGGAAAGGGATTAATTATGAAGCATTACGTCAAGATACCTGATGTGAATGTCGGCACACTGCAGAACGTCGAAGAAACGGAAGAGTACGCCAAAACCGTGACGGAAAAGCAGAAAAGGGTGTGAAGGTATTTTTATGGATATCAAAAAGCACATCGAAGAAACGAATTACCAGAACTATGTGAAGCAATCCATGCCGAAAAGCCATCTGTTAAAAGAGTGCGTGATGGCGTTCATTGTGGGCGGACTTATATGCGTGCTGGGCGAAGCGCTCAACGACCTCGGGGAAATGGTCTTCCGGCTGGACGAGGATGGAGTCAACGCGTTTCGCTCCGCTGTGCTGATATTCCTCGGCGCGCTGTTTACCGGCATCGGCATATACGACGTTCTGGGCCGTTTCGCGGGCGCCGGTTCCATCGTCCCCATCACAGGCTTTGCGAACTCCATTGTCTCCCCCGCGCTGGAATACAAGTGGGAAGGCTATGTGCTGGGCGTGGGCGCCAAGCTGTTCACCATCGCCGGGCCGGTGCTGGTGTACGGCATCAGCTCGTCCATCATTGTGGGTGTCATCTACTACATCATCGGGGTGGTGTAACCATGGGAGCACGCGTCGGCGAAAAAACAGTCAGGTTTGATATGCCGCCCAACATCCTCGGTTTCTCCTCCGTGGTCGGCAAGGACGAAAAAAACGGCCCGTACGGCGCATGTTTTGACATCACGTTTGAAGACAGCCTCTGGGGCGAGAAGACGTACGAGCTGGCCGAGCGGAAAATGCAGCTCAAGGCAGTGGAGACCGCCATTGAAAAATCAGGCCTCAAGGCTGGCGATATCCACATTCTCATAGGCGGTGACCTGCTGAATCAAATCATCTCCTCCGGCTTTGTCGCGCGGCAGATGGGCATCCCGTTCATAGGTCTTTACGGCGCCTGCTCCACCATGTCCGATTCTCTGCTGATAGGCGCCATGTCTGTGGACGGCGGGTTTGCCGAGCATGTGGTATGCGCCCCCAGCAGCCATTTCGCCACCGCCGAGCGGCAGTTCCGCAACCCGTTGGAACTGGGCACGCCCAAAACGCCGACGGCACAGAACACGGCGACGGCCGCCGGCGCGGTGGTGCTGTCCGCACAGCGCGGGCAATACCCATCCGTCATCTCGGCTACCCCGGGCCGCGTGGTGGACTTTGGTATCAACGATGTCAACAACATGGGCGCGGCCATGGCGCCCGCCGCTGCTGAGACGATCATCACCCACCTGGAGGACATCGGCCAGAGGCCGGAATACTACGACGCCATCATCACGGGAGACCTGGGCATATTCGGCAGCAAGCTGCTCATCAAATACGCCTCGGAACTGGGCTGGGATCTCTCGGGCGTCCACAGGGATTGCGGCATGATGCTGTACGGGGACAACGAAAAGATGCACTGCGGCGGCAGCGGCTGCGGCTGCAGCGCCTCTATGTTAAACGGCTTTTTCCTGCCGGAGATGATTAAGGGCAACTTCAAGCGCATACTCTTCGTGGCCACCGGAGCGCTTCACAGCCCGACAAGCGCGCTGCAGGGCGAAACGATACCCTGCATCGCTCATGCAATTGCTATAGAGATGGGGTGCAGCATATGAACTACCTGTGGGCCTTTATAATAGGCGGCCTGATATGCCGGGGGGGCCAGATACTGCTGTCCAAGACGAGCATGACTCCTGCCCGCATACTCGTACTCTTTGTGACAGCGGGCGTGGTGCTGACGGCGCTCGGGCTGTATGAGCCGCTGGTGAAGCTGGGAGGGGCAGGCGCGCAGGTACCGCTCACTGGATTCGGGTATGCGCTGGCCAAGGGCGCATTCAAAGGCGTGAATGAATCCGGCCTGCTGGGCGCGCTGTCAGGTGGCGTGAAGGGCACGGCGGCTGGCATTGCGTCAGCTGTCATATTCGGCTATCTGATCGCGCTGATATTCACGCCCAAGACCAAGAAATAAGGCCAGCTTCCGCAAGCGGCCTCGGTTTAAGGTATTCTCCTTTAGTTCCGGTGCGTTCGAGACTGATGGCGAACTCATATTATGCAGAAAGTTAAGATATTGGGTCTGAAAATTTTCGCAACGGGGAAATTTTACCTGTTCTTCAGGTCTATACTATAAAGTATGCGGGCTTCTGTCTCCAGAAGCCCGAAGTATACACCCCTGATTATTTTTCAAACATTTTCAGCAGACGCATTTTTAATTTTTCATGCTTGCCGGTATACGGATGTTCCCGCAGAGAGAGATTGAAATGCGTTTTTCCTTTTAAAACTGTGGTCGGGTGTGTAAACTCCCTGAAGCCCCATTCGCCGTGGTACGCGCCCATACCTGAATGACCGACCCCGTTGAACGGCACACCCTTCACCATCATATGAATGCAGACCTCGTTGATGCATCCCCCGCCGTACTGCTGGGTGGACATCACTTTCTTTGCCCATTTAATGTCCTTGGTGAAAACGTACATGGCACGAGGATGTTCCCTGTCGGCAATGGTCTCCATCAGGCTGTCAACTTCATCGTCCTTGTAGGGTACGATGGGCAAAAGCGGGCAGAACAGTTCCTGCTGGACGATATCCTCGTCTATTCTGACAGGATAAATCATGGTGGGCGCGAATCGTCTTGTTCCCCTGTTGCCGGTTCCGCCGAAAATGATTCTTTCCTTATACTGCTCCGCCAGTTTTTGGCACTTGTCGTATGCCGAATCGTTGATGAGCTTCGGGTATTCTTCGTTTTCTTCGGGCTTTTCACCGATCTGCCGGATAAATTCCGCCTTCAGCGCCTCGTTAAACGTGTCCGCTATTTCCTCAGCCACCGCCACCTGATTGATGTTGATGCAGATCTGCCCCGCGTTGCAAATCTTGAAAAACGCGATTTTGCGCGCGGCGTCTCTGATGTTTGCGTCTTTTCGGACGATGCACCAGTTGCCTGTTTCCCCGCCCAGCTCAAGCGCAACAGGGGTCAGATTTTTCGCAGCCTGCTCCAGCACATGCCTGCCGACCGCAGGAGAACCCGTATAGAATATTTTGTCAAACCGCTGGGCAAGGCACATATCAGCCACATCGTGCCCGCCATCAACAACCGTGATATAGTTTTCGGGAAATGTTTCCGCAATCAGCTTCTGCAAAGCTTTAGTGCTTGCCGCCGATTTAGAACTTGTCTTAATCACTGCGGTATTGCCTCCCGCAATGCTTGCCGTCAATACGCCGAGCGTAAGCAGAATCGGGAAATTAAACGGGCTGATAATCAGCGAAACACCGTACGGCAGCTTATATACCGTCGTAAAAATGCTGGGAAAACACATCAGGCCGCTGAAATGCAGCTCCGGCCTTGCCCATTTTTTCAGCCCGCGTATGGTTTCGTTGATCTCCACGATGACAGGGCCGATATCGCACAAATATGCCTCAGTTCGGCTGCGCCCCAAATCATGATGCAGCGCTTTTTCCAGCTCTTCCTCATGGGCTATGACTGCCGCTTTGAGTTTCTTCAGCTGCTGCAATCTCCAATTCACATTAAGGGTAATGCCGGAACGAAAAAACTTTCTCTGGGTTTCCACCAACTGCCGGATTTTCTCCTGGGTATAAGTCATAATACCTTCTCCCCCTTCCTTATCTCATCAAGCAGGCGCATAATCTCTTTGTTGCTGAGCGTTTTGGGCGGCGAATAATTGATGGAGTCGGCGTTGATCATGCTGACAAGCTTCTTGTAATCTTTCCTGTCGATCAGATCACAGCCTTTTTCAAAGCCGCAGGTTTCAAGCAATTGCTCAAGAGCAGCGAGTAACCTGTCCGCCGCGGCAGCCTTGTCGTCCGATTCCCGGGCGAATCCGCAATAAACCGCCAGCTTTGCCAGCTTATCCATACAGATGCTTTTTTGAAAAGACACAACGGGCACAAGGCACAGCGCAATCGCTTTTCCGTGGGGAATATGATAAAAGGCCCCTATTGTATGGGCAAAGGCATGGACATACCCGACAAGCTGTTTGTTGATGGCATTGCCGCCGTAATAGGCAGCAAGGCTCATATTCTGTCTTGCGTCGATATCATCCGGAGTTGTGATAAGGCGCGGCAGGTTCCGGAAAACTAGCCTCACGCACTCACGGCTTTTTTGCAAATCTTCTTCAGTTGTCTTTATGTCGGCAAGGCATCCCTCAAGACCGTGGCTGAGAGCATCCATTCCGCAGTACACCGTAACGCTTTCAGGCGCACCGATTGTCAGCTCGCTGTCCAGCACCACATGGGTCACATTTAGCCCGATGACCACCGTGGAGCACTTTATCCCGTTTGCATTATTCACCACGGCAGCCACAGTGATTTCAGCGCCTGTTCCGGCCGTACTTGGAACTGCGATGATGGGCAGAGTTTTTCCGCGGACATAGATGAATTTGTCCAGGAGGTTTTTGATTTTGCGCCGCGGCATTTTTGCGCCGGCGGCTATTATTTTGCAGGAGTCCAGTACGGAACCTCCCCCGAGAGCTATGATGCAGTCGACACCGCAGCCGACGGCGGCGCTTCTGCCTTCGCTGATAATGTCGATTGTCGGCTCGGACGCAATATTACTAAAAACAGCGTATTTGATACCGTTTGCTTCCAGCGAGTCAAGGATTTTTTCGTGATAACCGAGAGAATAGACGGTTTTGTCTGTGACAAGAAGCGCCGATTTATATCCCGCGTCTGCGCAGATTTTACCGACCTTTTCTCTTGACCCGAAACCGTCTACGACCACAGGTTCAGGTTTGGGCACTGCTTTGATAACAAATCCCGGCAATTTCCGAATCATTTTCCTCAATAGATAAAGAGACATTTCTCCTCACCTCAAACTATCATTTCAAGCCGCAACATCCGCTTCTTCAATAACGATAACCTGTTAATGTATCAATAAAGTGCCGAGTCTTGTGTCGTGTTTCAATATTAACATACCATTTTATAAAGCGTGCGCAAAGATACAATAATACAATACTAATAATACAATACTTTTATATAATAAATGCTGATTTTTTATTTATAAGCCACTATTTTCCTGCCTGTACGACAAAAAAATTCCACCCTGATGAGTATAAAAAAATCGTCACAATAAACCTTACAAATTTCCTCCAACATTGCATCATACCACCAAAACATCAATATACCTTACGGATTGACTATAAGTTATAATTAATGTCATAATGTTGTAAAGTTATTATAAGAGAGGCGCTGGTATGATCGATTGGAACGGAAACGGTAAGATTGATCCCGTGGATATTGGCATCTCCTTGTCACTGATTGAAGAAACAAAGAAACCTCATAAGAAAAAAAGCAGTGGATGCCTTTCTACTGCGATCATTTTGTTTAGTACAATCGGTTGCTTTATTTGGCTTGTAAGGTGTGTATTAATATGACAGTAAAAGAAGAGATTATGATAGCAGTAAGCCAGTTTCCAGGTATCACTGATACCGAACTGGAAAGGAAAGATGGGCGAAGGCATCAAGCGATTAACGCAGCTTGTAGAGAACTGGTTCAAAAAGGATATCTTGTCCGCCAGCCCAATCCGAAAAAGGGCGGTCTCCTGGGCAACTACCCAACCGGAAAAGTTCCTGAAGTGGTGGTGGTAACAAAGCCGGCAATCTCTGATGCGCTTGATGAAGATGCAATCAAAGCAAATATCAAAGATTGGCTTGAAAATCAAGGTTGGGAGGTTAAAATTGCTTGGGAGAAAAACCATGGGGTTGATATTGAAGCTACTAAATCGGGAGATCGTTGGCTCATTGAAGTAAAAGGTCCCGGTTCTCGGCAAGCTATGCGGCACAATTACTTTCTTGGAATTCTTGGCGATACGTTACAACGCATGGATGATGATAATGCGCGGTACAGCATTGCATTTCCAGAAATGGCTGTTTACAGAGAGCTTTGGAATCGTTTGCCCAAACTGGCAAAGCAGCGAACGAAAATAGATATGCTACTTGTTGATAAAGACGGACACATATCTATTCTCAGATAACTGTTCAAGTCAATATTTCGCAATTTCGTTATTATAGCAGTATTTGTCGTATTTGTGGTAAACCCTCGCCTGAAAAACTATCATATTCTGGTTTTCTAGTCCGTATTACAATCTACGTTCCCGCTTAGGGAGCAAGTATGACT
>JAAXZP010000011.1 GCA_012719815.1 Christensenellaceae bacterium | reverse complement strand
GCCCGCCTAAAATAATAAAAGAAGCAGCCGTCTCGCTGCCCCCTGCTGCAATTTTTGCAGCTTTTACTTCTGCAGTTCCAGATCTCTGATCTGTCAATTCTTTTTATCACAGTTCTGACCGAATTTCAAACAATTCTAAGTGTTTTTATAAAGCAACCATAGTCCGTCACCACGACAAGTATATAGAACCCTTGCTTGGTCGGGCAGACCAACTCTCCCTGAGTGATACATTTTTCATCATCTTTGACGGACAAATCCGCCCAGTATACCTCATTTACGGAAAAGTCGGACACTTTCTGGCTGGCGTCAAAGCTATCTGGCTCGGCCATCACCCCTGCAGCTATACGGCTTCCTGCTTTGGCATCCACAAGGGTGGGCAGGCTGTTGTTGCTGTGCCATATATCCGGCGATATGCCCTCATGGGCCGTGCAGCCCGGCCAGTATTCCAGCGGGCAGGTCACGGCTCCCTCTCCCGGCGTTTCGAGCGTCACCGTCGGTATGCCGCCCAGGTCATCAACGACATCCGTTTTCTCGTCGGGCCATACGTCCGGCATTCTCACATAGCGCGTGCGGTTGCGGATGCTTTCTGGCTCGCCATACCATGGCTGGTTTGAGGGGTCCGTCAGAAACCAGCCACTGCCGTCGTCCGCCAACGTTTTACCGTCCGAAACTATTTTTAGTGATTTAAGCCATGTGAGAGATGGCGTGACGCAGATATACCCGCGCGTGATTTCGCTTTCGCCGTTGGGGATGTACTTCATCGGGACGGTAACAGTCTCCCCGTTCCAGAATTCCGCCTGTACTTCGTCAGTGGCCAGCGGCCCGTTATCCCACGCGAACGATGGCCCAAACACGATGGTTTCGCCCTGATAATGGGTATAGTTGAGGCTCCAGATATCGGAAACGCTTGTGCGCGTCACCACCTCCCCGCCGCTGACGAAATACAGCTCGGCAGGAAGCTCGCCCATAGGCGCCACTCCCGCAAGCAGCAGCGCCCCATCATGCCAGTCCTGCCTGGCGTATATGTATAGATGGACTCCCTGTTCGGCTAAAGATTCAACATTGCGGGTGCTTTTTTCAGCCGCAAATATGGCGGCCACTTCTTCATCCGTAGCCCCCGCTTCATTTTTGATAAACCCGGCGGGAACAGCGCCGGCTGAAGGTTCACCGGTGGCAGTAGCCGACGTTGCAGGCGGCTCCCCCGTTGCCTCGGGCGCAATATCGCGTTCCTGCGCTGCCGCGCTGTAGGTACATCCCGCAGCGAATACAAACAGTAAAAGCAGGGCAAGCAACAATATCCGCTTCATACGGCTCATCTCTTTCAAGGTTATACTAATAAGACAATAGGAAATCGAATTTTGTTCCAAATTTTTCAATACAGCTGCTCCTTTTTATTACAGCTTTTTGTATGGAAGTTGCTGCCCCTCGGTGCGCTCTTTACAGTATATACTTCTGTAAATCCAGGTCCTTGATCTGGCTCTGCAAGTGCTCTTTCACATACGCCGCGTCGATGACAACGTCGATCATCGGGTGGTCGCCGCCGGCGTTGTACGAAATATCCTCCAGCAGCGTCTCGATCACGGTGTGCAGCCGCCGCGCGCCGATGTTCTCGGTCGTCTCGTTCACCATCTTGGCGTATCTGGCAATCGCCTCTATCGCGTCGTCGGTAAACGTAAGCCGCACGTTGTCCGCTTCCAGCAGCGCCTGATACTGCTTGATCAGCGCATTCTTGGGCTGCGTCAGTATCCGCTTCAAATCCTCCTCGGACAGGGGCTTTAATTCCACCTTGATGGGGAAACGGCCCTGCAGCTCGGGGATGAGGTCGGAAATTTTCGCCACATGGAACGCGCCCGCCGCGATGAACAGCATGTAGTCCGTCTTGACGGGGCCGTACTTGGTCATCACGGTGCTGCCTTCCACGATGGGCAGTATGTCGCGCTGCACGCCCTCGCGGGAGATGTCCGGGCCCGTGCCCATGTTCTTGCCCGCAATCTTGTCGATCTCGTCGAGAAAGATAATGCCGTCCTGCTCGGCGCGCTCCACCGCCGTCTGGATCACCTCGTCCATGTCGATCAGCTTATCGGCTTCTTCCTGAGTGAAGATCTTTTTCGCTTCCGCCACCGTGACGCGGCGCTTTTTGGTCTTCTTGGGCAGTATCCCGGAGAACATCTCGCCCAGGTTGATGTCGCTGCCGATTCCGGCGATCTCGATGCCGAACGCCGCGTTGTCCTCTACCTCGATCTCGATGATCATGTCGGCCAGGCGTCCGGCGCGCAGCATGGCCAGCGTTTCCTCGCGTTTGGTCATCCGGCGCTGCCGCTCCTCCGGCGACTCTGCGGGAGCGGTCTCCCCCTGACCCAGCAGCAGCTGGAACGGATTGGGCTGCGGCTTTTTGGGCATCGGCTCCAGCACGTCGGCCAGCCGCTCCTCCGCCGCGCGCTGTGCCTGCTCCATCACCGACTCGCGCCGGGAAGCCTTCACCATGCGGATGGACGCTTCCACCAAATCGCGCACCATGGACTCCACGTCGCGGCCCACGTAGCCTACTTCAGTAAACTTCGTGGCTTCCACCTTGACAAACGGCGCGTTCATCAGCTTGGCGATGCGCCGGGCGATCTCGGTCTTGCCCACGCCCGTGGGGCCCACCATGATGATGTTCTTGGGCGTGATCTCGTCCTGCATCTCCTTGTCCAGCTTGCGGCGGCGGTACCGGTTGCGCAGCGCGATGGCCACCGCCTTTTTGGCTTCGTCCTGCCCGACGATGTATTTATCCAGCTCTTCGACGATCTGCCTGGGCGTCAGGTGAGACATATCACACCTCCTCCACCGTGATGCGGTCGTTGGTGAACACGCAGATCTGCCCCGCGATGGTGATGGCCTTTATGGCAATCTCCCTTGCCGAAAGATCGGTGTTCTCCTTCAGGGCTTTTGCTGCGGCCAGCGCGTACATGCCGCCGGAGCCTATGGCCGCGACATCGTCGTCCGGCGATATCACCTCGCCGCTGCCCGATATCACCAGCAGCTCTTCCTTGTCCGCTGCGATCATCATAGCCTCCAGCTTGCGCAGTATCTTGTCGCTGCGCCATTCCTGCGCCAGCTCAACCGCGGCGCGCTGCAGGCTGCCGCTGTACTGCTCCAGCTTGGCCTCGAAACGTTCGCACAGCGTGAACGCGTCCGCCACCGAGCCGGCAAAGCCGACGACAACCTTGTCGCCGTACAGCCGCCGCACCTTCTTGGCGTTGTGTTTCATGATCGTATTCTGGCCGAACGTTACCTGCCCGTCGCCCGCGACGGCGCACTGCCCGTTGCGCCGCACCGCGACGATCGTAGTCGCTTCCATCATAACGCTGCTCCTTTGCACAAGGGCCTAAGGCTCGCGCCTTTACGCCCAGTCTGATTGCATTATACTACGATATTATTATTTTTCACATCTGTTAATTAACAGAAAAAAACAATGGGGCTCTGAGCGGTGTTACGCCCCCGGCAATCCCGCCGCGATGCGGCGCACTTCCGCCAGCGCCCGCTCGGCCACCATCCGCTTTCTGTCGCTCTTGGATTTTGCCTTTACCGTATTTATAAGGCCGTACGTGATATTCATCGGCTGGAAATCCGCCCCGGCATATCCGGACACATAGCCCGCCAGCGCGCCCATCGCGGTATCCCGCGAAAAATCCGGCCGCGGCTGTCCCAGCACGTCGCACACGGCGCACAGCGCCGCCAGCAGCCCGGAAGCCGCACTTTCCACATACCCTTCCACGCCGGTGATCTGCCCCGCGAGATATAGCCCCGGCCGGTTCTTGCACTCGTAATACCGGTTCAGCACTTTGGGGCCGTTCACAAACGCGTTTTTGTGCATCACACCGTAGCGCGCGAACTCCGCGTTCTCCAGGCCGGGTATCATGCGCAGCACGCGCCGCTGCTCGCCGAATTTGAGGTGCGTCTGAAACCCGACGATGTTATACAGCCGCCCTTCCTTATCCTCCCTCCGCAGCTGCACCACCGCGTACGGTTTCGTGCCGTCCGGCATCGTCAGCCCCACCGGCTTCATCGGCCCGAACCGCAGCGTATCCACGCCGCGCCGCGCCATCGTCTCCACCGGCATGCAGCCCTCAAACACCTTGTCGTCCTCAAAGCCGTGCAGCTCGGCGGTTTCGGCCGTGGTCAGCGCCTCCCAGAACGAGTGATACTGCTCCCTGTCCATCGGGCAGTTGAGATAATCGTCGCCGCCGCCCTTGCCGTACCGCGACGCGAAATACACCTTGTCCATGTCGATGGATTCCGCCGTCACGATGGGCGCCGCCGCGTCGAAAAACGACAAAAACCCCTCTGCCAGCTCGCCGATGGCCTGCGCCAAAGCGCCTTCCACCAGCGGCCCGGGGGCCACTATCGCTATTCCGCCGTCCGGCAGCGAAGTCACTTCGCCGCGCACGCCCTCGATATTCTCATGCTGCTCCAGCGTTTCCGTGATATAGGCGGAAAACGCCTCGCGGTCCACCGCCAGCGCGCCGCCTGCCGGAACCCGGGTTGCGTCCGCCGCCCGCATCACCAGCGAATCCAGCTCGCGCATTTCCTGCTTTAAAAGGCCCACCGCGCTGTGGATGTCCGCAGCCCGCAGCGAGTTGGAACACACCAGCTCGGCAAACCCGTCGGATTTGTGCGCGGGGGAACGCTTTTCCGGCTTCTGCTCGAAAAGCCGCACTTTGATGCCGCGCCTGGCGATCTGCCAGGCCGCCTCGCTGCCCGCCAGGCCCGCGCCGATAACGGTGACTCTATTCTCCGCTGCCATCTGCCTTGCGCTTCTGGTTCTTCACGCAGTCCGGATTGGAACACTTCTTGAAGCTGCTGCCGCCCGACAGCCGGTGCAGCACCATCATGGAGCCGCACGCTTCGCATTTTTCGGCAATGGGCATATCCCACGACACGAAATCGCAGCCCGGATAGCCCTCGCAGCCGTAAAATGTCTTGCGGGTCTTGACGGAGCGCTTCTCCACAATGCGCCTGCCGCATTTGGGGCATGGCGTGTCGATGTATTTGACCACCGGCTTGGTGTTGCGACACTCAGGATAGCCGGGGCAGGCCAGAAACGGCCCGAAGCGCCCGTCCTTATACACCATCGTGCGGCCGCACTTCTCGCACACCACGTCGGATTCCTTTTCCGGCAGTTCCACCCGCTCCAGGCTCTTTTCCGCCTCCTCCCGCGTCTGCTGAAAAGGACCGTAAAAATCGCGCAGCAGCTTTTTCCATTCCTGATCGCCGCTTTCGATATCGTCCAGCTTGCTCTCCAGGTCCGCCGTGAACTCCACGTCCACGATGTCGGGGAACTTCTGCTTCATCATGTTGTTGACGATGATGCCGAGTTCCGTGGGCTTTAAAGCCTTGCCCTCCTTCTCGACGTATCGCCGTTCCTGTATCGTGGATATGATGGGCGCGTACGTGCTCGGCCTGCCGATGCCTTTCTCCTCCAGCGCGCGCACCAGCGTCGCCTCGGTGTATCGGCTGGGCGGCTGCGTGAAGTTCTGTTTGGGTATTAGGGACTTCAAGGGGCACACCTCGCCTTCCTTAAGCGGCGGCAGTATGCTGTCCTTATCGTTGTCGTCCTCTGCGGAAAAGCTCGCAGTATAGCCCTTGAATATCAAATGCGACCCGGTCGCCTTGAACGTGCAGTCCCCCGCCTCGATGGTCACCGACATCGTTTCGGAAACGGACGGCGCCATCTGGCTGGCGACGAACCGGGAATATATCAGCTTGTAGAGCCGGTACTGGTCTTTGGACAGCGCGTTCTTCAGCGACTCCGGCGTGAGTTCCATATGCGACGGGCGGATGGCCTCGTGCGCGTCCTGCGCCTTCTGCGATTTTTTGAAAGTGTTGGGCTTCTCGGGCAGGTATTCCGGCCCATAAGTTTTGAGTATATGCTCGCGCACCGCGGCCAGCGCCTCGTCCGATACGCGGGTGGAGTCGGTACGGATATACGTTACCAGACCCACCGGGCCGCTCTCGCCGATTTCCACGCCCTCATAGAGCTGCTGCGCCACCAGCATCGTGCGCTTGGCGGTAAATCCCAAAGCGCTCGCGGCAGCCTGCTGCAGGTAGCTCGTGGTAAACGGCGGCGGGGCGCTCTTTTTCTTTATGCCCTTCTTGATCGACGTGACGACGTATTCCTTGCCGTCCAGCGCCTTTAAAACTTCGTCGGTCTGTTCCTTATTCTTAAGATCCAGCTTTTCGCCGCCCCGGCCGTAGAATTTGGCTTCAAACTCCTGCGTGCCTGCCGCGTTCTGGAGCACCGCCGTAATGGTCCAGTATTCTTACGGCACGAACGAATTGATCTCTTCCTCGCGGTCGCAGATGATGCGCACCGCCACCGACTGCACGCGGCCCGCCGACAGGCCCTTTTTCACCTTGCGCCACAGCAACGGTGAGAGCTTATACCCTACCAGCCGGTCCAGCACGCGCCGCGCCTGCTGCGCGTCCACAAGGTCCTGATTCAACTTGCGCGGGTGCTGCAGCGCGTTGGTCACCGCGCTCCTGGTGATCTCGTTAAACTCAATACGGCTGATCTGGTCAGGGTCCACGTCCAGCATCTGCGAAATGTGCCAGGAGATCGCCTCACCCTCACGGTCAGGGTCGGTGGCAAGATAGATATGGCGCGCGCCCGAAGCGCCCGCCTTCATTGCGGATATGATATCTTTTTTGCCGCGTATCTGGATATATTTCGGTTCAAAATCGTTCTCGATGTCCACGCCCAGCGTACTCTTGGGCAGGTCGCGCACATGCCCGCCGCTGGCCTGCACCTTGAAGCCGCTGCCCAGAAACTGGCTTATCTTCTTGGCCTTGGCGGGAGATTCCACGATCACAAGGTCGTACGCCTTTTTCGGCGCGGTCTTGGCAGTGTCCGCTTTGGCAGACTTGGCTGTCCCGGTCTTGGAGGCTGCCTTTCTGGCTGCCGTCTTTTTCGCCGCATCCGTATTCTTTTTAGTCTCTTTCACGGTACTCTTCTGCATATTCCACTCCATGGATAATCGTGATATTCGGTGTCGAGTGCCCGCTCTGGTACCGCCCATGCGGAACCGGCGTGTCCAATTTAGCTTCGGTTACCGCTATTTT
>JAAXZP010000072.1 GCA_012719815.1 Christensenellaceae bacterium | reverse complement strand
AGAACAAGCCGTACACGCTGCGCGGGCTGCTGGATTTCGCTTACCGGGAGGACGGCGGCATCCCGATCGAAGAGGTTGAGCCGGTGGAGAGCATCGTCAGGCGCTTCAAGACGGGCGCGATGTCGTACGGTTCCATATCGCAGGAGGCGCATGAATGCCTGGCCATCGCCATGAATCGCCTGGGCGGCAAGTCCAACTCGGGCGAAGGCGGCGAAATGCCCGAGCGGCTGGGCACGGAGCGCAACAGCGCCATCAAGCAGGTGGCTTCCGGCCGGTTCGGCGTGACCAGCGAATACTTGGTCAGCGCCAGGGAGATACAGATCAAGATGGCGCAGGGGGCCAAGCCGGGCGAAGGCGGCCACCTGCCCGGCGAGAAGGTGTACCCCTGGGTGGCTAAAACCAGGCATTCCACGCCGGGTGTGAGCCTGATTTCGCCGCCGCCGCACCATGACATATACTCGATAGAGGACCTGGCGCAGCTGATTTACGACTTAAAGAACGCCAACTGCCACGCGGACATCTCCGTTAAGCTGGTGGCGGAGGCGGGCGTGGGTACGATTGCGGCCGGCGTCGCCAAGGCGGGCGCGCAGGTGATACTGATCTCCGGATACGACGGGGGTACCGGCGCTGCGCCGCAAAGCTCGATACACAACGCGGGGCTTCCCTGGGAGCTGGGGCTGGCCGAAGCGCACCAGACGCTTATCCAGAACGGGCTGCGTACCCGCGTGCGGCTGGAGACCGACGGCAAGCTGATGACCGGGCGCGACGTCGCGATAGCGGCGATGCTGGGCGCCGAGGAGTTCGGGTTTGCCACCGCGCCATTGGTAACCATGGGCTGCCTGATGATGCGCGTGTGCAATCTGGACACCTGCCCTGTGGGCGTGGCTACTCAGAACCCGGTACTGCGCAAGCGTTTCTGCGGCAAGCCGGAATACGTGATGAACTTCATGCGGTTTGTCGCCCAGGAGCTGCGCGAGATCATGGCAAAGCTGGGCATAAGGACAGTTGACGAGCTGGTCGGCAGGACCGATCTTCTGACTGTGCGCAAGAACTTGAGAAACAAGCGCGCAGCCTCGGTGGATATGTCGCTGATACTGAATGACGGCAAGGGTGCCAATGTGCATTTTGAGCCTGCCGCCGTGTACGATTTCAGGCTGGAGGAGACGGCTGACGTCAGGGTACTGCTTAAGGAGTTTAAGGAGAACCTTGAGACCGGGCAGAAGAAGACGATAAAGATGAAGGTCTCCAACACGGACCGGACTTTCGGCACACTGTTCGGCGCCGAGGTGACGCGCAGGTTCGGCAACACGCTGCCCGACGACACGTTTACGGTAAAGTGCACTGGCAGCGGCGGCCAGTCGTTCGGTGCGTTTATCCCCAAAGGGCTGACGCTTCAGCTTGAGGGGGACAGCAACGACTACTTCGGCAAGGGGCTCTCGGGCGGAAAGCTGATCGTGTACCCGCCGAAGCAGAGCGCCATCAAAGCGGAAGAAAATCTGATTATCGGCAACGTTGCGCTGTATGGGGCGACTTCCGGATATGCGTTTATCAGAGGCATGGCCGGAGAGCGCTTCTGCGTCCGCAACTCCGGCGCGACGGCGGTTGTCGAGGGCGTGGGCGACCACGGCTGCGAATACATGACCGGCGGCTGCGTTGTGGTGCTGGGCAGGACAGGCAAAAACTTTGCTGCCGGCATGAGCGGCGGCGTCGCGTACGTGCTGGACGAAAATTATGATTTCTACATGCGCCTCAACAAGGACCTGATACTGATGAGCGCGGTGACCGACAAACAGGATATCGATCTATTGAGCACACTGATCAGCGAGCATGTGAACGCTACCGGGTCGGAAGTCGGCAAGAAGATACTGAGCAATTTCAACGTTTATCTGCCGAAATTCAAGAAGATCATCCCGATTGAATACAAGCGGGTGATCACGGTGATCGACAGCCTGGTGCAGCAGGGAATGCCGCGCGAGCAGGCTGAAGTCGAGGCGTTTTATATGGGCAGTAGGGAGGTCGCTTACGATGGGAAAACCGTCAGGGTTTCTTGAATATGAGCAAAAAAGGAATCCGGCCGTTGTGCCGGAGGAGAGGATAAAGCATTATAACGAGTTCCACGAACCGCTGGACATGGAGCAAAGGCGGACGCAGGGCGCCCGGTGCATGAACTGCGGCATACCTTTCTGCCAGTCGGCGATTGAACTGGGCGGAGCGGTGTCCGGATGCCCGCTGTACAACCTGATACCCGAGTGGAACGACGAGCTGTACAACGGCAACATGGAGCTGGCCTTGCCGCGGCTTTTGAGAACCAACAATTTTCCGGAGTTCACCGGGCGGGTATGCCCAGCGCTGTGCGAAGCGGCGTGCACCTGCGGGCTTAACGATTCGCCGGTTACCGTCCGGGAAAACGAGCTGTCGATTATCGAATACGGGTATGCGGCGGGGCTGATAAAGCCGCAGATCCCCGAAGTCCGGACGGGCAAAAAGGTGGCCGTCATCGGTTCGGGGCCTGCCGGGCTGGCTGCTGCGGACCAGCTCAACCATATGGGGCATTCGGTGGTTGTCTATGAAAAGGCGGACCGCATTGGCGGCCTGCTGATGTACGGCATTCCCAACATGAAGCTGGAGAAGCAGTTTGTTGACAGGCGCGTTGACCTGATGCTCCGGGAAGGCGTCACGTTCGTCACAAACGCGGATGTGGGCAACACCGTGGACGCCGGCGAGATACTGAGCGAATACGACGCCGTTGTGCTGTGCTGCGGGGCGCAGAACCCCAGAGACCTTTCGGTGAAAGGCAGGGACGTGGGGGGCGTCTATTTTGCGGTGGACTTCCTGACTTCCACGACCAAAAGCCTGCTCGACACGAACTTAAAGGACGGCACTTACATCTCGGCCAAAGATAAAAAAGTGGTCATCATTGGTGGTGGTGACACGGGTAACGACTGCGTGGGGACGTGTATGCGGCACGGATGCAGGTCCGTGGTTCAGCTGGAGATGATGCCCAAATTGCCCGCCGCCCGGGCGGAGGACAATCCGTGGCCGCAGTGGCCCCGCGTGTGCAGCGTCGGCTACGGTCAAGAGGAGGCCATTGCGGTATTCGGGCGCGACCCGCGCATCTACCAGACGACCGTCAAGGAATTCATACCCGGCGAAAACGGCAGCGTCAAGGCCGTCGTAACGGTGAGGCTGGAGCCGAAAAGGGACGAGGCGACGGGCCGGCTCATGATGACCGAAGTGCCGGGCACCGAAGAGGTCATGGAAGCGGACATGGTGCTGATTGCGGCGGGCTTTCTCGGCTGCCGCAAATATGTCGCCGAGGCATTCGGCGTGGAGCTCAGCCCGAGGACGAACGTCGCGACCAAGCCGGGCTCTTACCAGACCAACGTCAGCAAGGTGTTTACCGCGGGGGATATGCACCGCGGTCAGTCGCTGGTGGTGTGGGCAATTGGCGAGGGCAGAAAGGCCGCTCAGGAAGTGGACGTCTGGCTGATGGGTCATTAATGGTGCGGAAACCTATGGCAGAGGGTATTCGAATGAATACCCTCTGTTTTTTTGTTGGGCGGAACTTGCATTGCCGAAGCGTCTTGGCGGGAGCGCATTGTTTTTTAAAAAGCGGCAGCACGACTTTTAATGTGAACAGCCCTTCCTTGGCTTCAAACACGCAGTAGCCGTTGTGCTTTTCCGCGATCATCCGTATGCTTTTGGCGCCGTAGCCGTGATGCGGCCGCCGAACAGCAGCAGCGACCGCCTGGAAAAGGGCATGGCCTGGTATGCTGCCTTTGCGAAATACCGCCGGAGGACATAAAGCAGCGGAGCCAGAGAAAGCATGTAGCCCAGCTCGTAAGCCAGCCTGGTGCCGAATATATAAAGCGTCAGCGTTCCGATCCAGCGCGGCAGCTGGCAGCAGAATACGCAGTCAAAACGCTGACCAGCGCAATGCCCCACCGCCGTTTGAGACGGACCACCAGCATAAGAAAAAGCGGGAGATGGGTAATCAGCGGGTAGAGCTGCCTGGTTGTTTCAAATCCCAAAAGGAAGTAGCACAGTGTCCGCACCGCCAGGATAATAACGCAGAACAGCGCCACATTTCGGCGTTCTCTGTCCGAGTCGCAGCCGCCCGCGAAACCCACCGCAAGGAAGGTGCCGTACACAGTAAGACCAGCGCGTAATTGACTGTGCTGAGTACGTCCGCCATCAATTAACTCCCTTTTCCGCAAACAGGTGGTCCATATAGGCCTTGCGCACCTGCGCGTAAAGCCGTCGTGAAATCGGCACGACATCGCCCGCATAAGTCACAATATCGGTAGAGCGCAGCTCCTGAACCTGCCAGAGGTTGACGATAAACGATCTGTGTACGCGGATAAACTCCGGCCTTGTCAGCAGCGCGCCTTCGTATTCAGACGGCGGCGCAGTAAGCTTTTTTTCACTGCCGTCCGTCAGATGAAAGCACAGCATCCTGTTGATGACTTCCACATAGGCGAGCTTGAAAAACGGGATATTGGCGACGCCGTTTTTGAGCCTGACCGCCAAACCGTCTTTCGGCTTTTGAGCGAGGCGAAACAGTTTGTCCAGTATCGGAAAGAGGATATCCGCCGTGGCGGGTTTTAACAGATAGGTGAACACAGATCATACTATGTATGGCTATTATCCTGCTGCCCGCGGTGGTACTGGCCGATGATTCCGCTGCCCAGATCGGCGAAAAAGGTTATGCCAGCCTGCAGGAAGCGGTTGACGCGGCTGAAGAGGGGCAGACCATCACACTGCTGAAGGATATTGTACTCGATTCCACCGTGACTATCACCAGCGGCCATAAAGCCTTCACGCTTGACCTGAATGGAAAAATCATAAACAGCGGCCAAAAAGTCGCCATCCGGCACAGCGGCAGCAATACGCTGACTATTATCGACAGCAGCGGGAACGGCCGCGGCTGCATCAGGAGCGCGATGCCCACCCGTATGCGGGAAGGTACGATTTACCTGGAGGGAGGCGCGGCGGAAGACACTGTTCTCGTCATCAAAAGCGGTTCCGTGCAGTCCATTACGAAGCAGCTGCGATATTTCATATGGGCAATGGCCGCGTAGAGATTACCGACACAGCCACTGTGCAGAGTACCAGCTATGGCCAGGCGATTGTGATAATTTTTAATGGTAAAGTTTCTGTCAGCGGGAATGCCGCACTGAAGAGCGCAAGCTCCCATGGTACGGTTTATATCGACAGATCCCAAGTGGACAGCTCCTTGCTGAAAATCACCGGCGGCACGATTGAAAACAGCGGCTCGGGGTATGCGATAAAATGCAATACCAGAAATGCCGTCACCATCCCGGGTGGCACATCGGTCATCAAGGGCAATGGTGCGGTCAGCAATGCGTGCATTGATCTCGGCGGGTATAACGACGTGCGCGTTATGGCAAGCGAAACCAGCAGAGATGGTAAATCAGGAGTTGAGGAGATTCATCCCGGCTGGCTGAAAGTCGATTCATACGGCAAATCATACAAGTACCTGAATTCTCGCCTGCGCCCCACGTCGCGCGAATCGGCAAAAAGAGTATATCAGCCTGGATAAGGCCGTGATGGAAGTTAAGGATGGGCAGGCCATTGTGCTGCTGGAGGATGTCAACCTGCAATATTCGCTTTATCCGTCCACATCCGCGAACTTTACACTTGATTTGAACGGGAAAAGAATCAGTGAAACAGTAGGCGCCGACAGTT
>JAAXZP010000071.1 GCA_012719815.1 Christensenellaceae bacterium | reverse complement strand
GGATATATTGCCGGTTTGGGGACGGAAGCTCGCCGCGCGTCCCCACCGCCTGCCATGCCGACCATTCCGCAAGGTCGTCGGACGTAGCCGTCTCCACCAAAGACACCGACGTTATGCCCGCCGTATATTCGCTGGTCACCGCTACACGCCCGCTGCCGGACAACGCGCAGGGAACCGCTTGGGTATATAGCAGACCGCTTACGGGATAAACGCCGTTCGCCGCTTTCAGCGTAACCGCGCCCGGCTCCGTCAGGGCGTCCACGCTGGCGGCGCTGTCCGCGCCGTTGGCCAGCAGTGAATTCCTAAAATGCTGCGCCAGGTCGTTAATGGTCAGGCGCGAATCGGTTTCCAGAAACCAGTCGTCGAAGCCTCCGGCGAAATAATAGGTGTCGGCGTGCATGCCCATGACGATATTTGCCGTACAGGACGGGTTGAGCGTGCCGGTAAAGGTGCGCTTGGGTGCAATCCAGACCGCGCCGCTTCCCCGGTCGCAGAGGATAAACTGCGAGGTCTTGGCAGTCACCTCAATGACGGCCGCGATGAAGTACCAGCCGCCGTTGACCATGGAGAAGCCCGGCGTTTCGCTCTGGTCAAGAATAAGGGAACCGGCGGAATTATACAGCATCATGCGCGGCCTGCCCTGATAGAGGGACACATAGAAGATCGGCTGGCCGGGCCCCTGGCGGGTGTTAAAGATAGGGCAGTATGTCTGCCCTACCGAATAGGTGGTGGGGTTGATCCAGCCGCCCACGACAATCCTCTCTCCCAGATTGCTGAAAAAACTGCCGTCATTGGCAGCTATAAGGTGGGGCTTTTCCGAGGTGGGATTATTGATGTTCTGCCGGAAATACCGTCCGAACCGGCCAAGCGGAAGCGAGGCGGTGGTGCCTGACCAACCGAAAACGGTAAAATGCCTGCCGTGCCCGGACGAATCCAAAAGCCGCAGACTGCCGTCCGGCGCGCTTTCGTTGAAACGCCACAGCGCGGACGTTTGTTCCGTCACAGGAAATTCTCCTGTGAAGTCCTCCTGCGAAGTCAAAATCGATTTAATCGCCATTAAAGCCACCTCCGTTCAGCGCGCGAATTGCCGCCGGTCACCTCCAGCGGCTTTTCGCCTGTATTTTCAGTTCCATAAAAGTTGCGTTTGCCGTAGCAATCTCTATATTGTTCACGCCCTTCCTGAGGATCGGAAAATTCAGCTCCTGCAAACATGGCAGGCCGTTTCTCAGGGTGTTTCCGGCGGCGTCCGTCACCTTGGCGGTTACCATGCCGGAATCAATGACAAGCGTCTCACCTTCAGATAACGGGCCGGCAATCCGCAATTCCTCTCCATTTGTAATGAGGGATATATAGCTTGACGAAGACGCTGTAATCACGCCATTCAAGAGATACACAGGCTCGGAATCGGCGTTTCCTATAAGCCTCTCCGCCGCATGCGTTCCCGTTCCGGAAAGAACAAACACCTCATCCTCAATCGCATAGGCATACGGGTCGGGGCAGACAAAACGAAGCTCGAAGCTTCCGGCAGTCCGCAGCAGCCGCTCGCAGTCCCCCGCCTCCGAGAGCCGCGCCATGAAATACCTGTCGGGCACGTCGTCGAGGATAAGTTGCTTAAGCCCGTTTGCCGGATTCAGCCACTCGGCCGCGTTATCCAGAACCGATACCAGCCCGGCAAAGCTGCGCTGCGGAAGCACGCCGCAGCTTATTGTGATGGTTCGTTCGGAGCTGTCGCACCCGCAATCGGCTATACCCGCTTTGCCCGGCACCGTTTCAAAGGAGTTTCGCAGGGCAGGGGACACCTGCCAGCCCGTTAGCCTTGCCCGTATTTTCATGCTTTGCGACGAAATTCCGTTATAGATAAATCCCATTGTTCTTCGCCTCCTACGCTGTGCCAAAGCGGCCCTGCGCCCTTGATCCGGTCTGCATCAGGTTGTACAGTTCCTGCGAAATCCTGCGGATATCGTCCTCGCTGCGCACTATCATCTGCTGAACAACGACCAGCGGGCCGGATGCTAAGCCTCCGGAGCCGCCGCGTCCGCTTGCACTAATGTCAGGCGATATATTAAAGTCCGTCGGCACCGCATTTTGCATATCGTCCGCGACTCTTGCCATGGCCTTGTTAAAGCCCTCGCCGAGGCCCAGCGCCATATTGCCGCCGATGCCTTCAAAAACGGTGGACGGGGAATGGATGCCAAGGAAGTTTTTCACTCCGTCCACAATTCCGGAGAAGAAACTGCTGACCTTGTCCCACAGCCAGCTTCCGAGGCTCTTGATGCCTTCCCAGATGCCCCTGACAATGTTCCTGCCGATCTCGACCACCGAAACAGCCGCCTTGCCTAAACCTTCAAGGATGGCCGCGACAATCTGCGGGAGCGCCTTGACCAGCTCAGGGATGGCTTTGATCAGGCCCACAGCCAACTGGACGATAAGCGCAATTCCAAGTTCTACGATCTTCGGAAGGTTGCTTGTCACGAAATCAATGATTGACGCGATAATTCGCGGAAGCGCCTCGATAAGTTTTGGCAGGGCGTTTAAAAGGCCCTGCGCCAGCCCCTCGATAATGGCAAAGGCCGCATCCAAAATTTGATCCATGTTGTTAATAATCGTTTCGCAGATAAGGATAATAGCTTCAACTACAGCAGGTATCAGTTCCGGGAGCGCCTCGCCGATTCCGGATGCCAGCGTCGCAATCATTTGCACCGCGGCTTCCACCAAAGCGGGAAGGTTGTCAATGATCCCCTGCACCAGCGCCATTACACGCTGCAAAGCGCCTGCTGTTATCTGCGGCAGGGCGTCAATCAACGCCTGCAATAGGGTCATGACAATCTGAACAGCCACGTCGATAATAGCAGGAAGATTATCCACCATTGCGCCGCCGATGGAGGTGACGATATCCAAGCCCATCTGAATGAGGTTCGGCAGGTTTTCCATCAGCATATTTACAAGGCTTCCCACCGTATTGCCGATAACCTCGCTGATCTTCGTCCAGTCGCCGTTGGCTTCAGATAATCCACGGGTAAATTCCCCAAGAAGCGCAACTCCGTCGTCGGCCAGTATCTGAAGCTGGGGGAGCAGTACGGTGCCCAGCATGTTCTTTGCCGCATCGCCGCCCGCCTTGAGCCGCTGGATGCTGTCGTCGAATTTCCCGAGGGCGTTCAGCGAATCCTCGCTCATGACCACGCCCATGCGCTTAGCTTCTTCGGTAAGTTCAGCTATGCCTGCCGAACCCTGCGCGATCAGAGGATTGAGTTCCTGAGCCGACTTGCCGAAAATCTGCATAGCCAGCGCGTCCCGTTCGGTTTCGTTGGATACCTTGCCGAGGGCGTCTATGGTTTCCCAGTATACGGTTTCACTGTCGCGCAGGTTGCCGCTCATGTCTGTGACCGAAACGCCGAGCTGCCGGTAAGCGTCCGCAATCTCGCCGGTGCCTTTCCGTGCTGAAGACATGGATCTGACGTTCCTTGCCATGCTGCCCGTCAGCGTTTCCAATGAGACATCCACAAGCTCCGCGGCGTATTTATACGCCGGCAGGCTGTCGGTGGACATGCCGGTTACGGTTGAAGCGGTAAGGATTTCGTCGGCATAGGCCGCGGAATTTACCGACATATCCACAAGAGCCTTGCCCGCACCGGCCGCTGCCGTGCCGATAGCCGCCATGGCCGCGCCCATAGCCACGCCGATTC
>JAAXZP010000070.1 GCA_012719815.1 Christensenellaceae bacterium | reverse complement strand
TCATAAACCCGTGCGTCGTGATAAACTTCCATCGTGGATGTCGCAATGTATTTTGCCGCGCTTCCATAGCCGGGGCAGTGGTCGGTTCCCCAGAGGTCGTTGTCTATTGTCTTCGGCACTCCCATGATCCTGCATTCGTATCCGGCTTTCTGCATGTATTTGCTGACCTTGTTGCAGGTGTCCATGGAGTCGTTGCCGCCGTTGTAGAAGAAATAGCGCACGTCGTATTTCTTGAAAACTTCCAGCAGCCGCTTGAAATCCGTGTCGTCCTTGTCCGGATCAGCCAGCTTGTAGCGGACGGAGCCCAGCGCCGAAGACGGCGTTGTTTTCAAAAGCTCAAGCTCTGCCCTGTCTTCCTGGCCGATATCGTAGAAATTCTCTTCCAGCACCCCGCGGATGCCGTGCGCCGCGCCGTAGACCTTGGTGATGCAGTCCTCGCTCAGCGCCTGCAAAAACACGCCAGCTGCGCTCGCGTTGATGACGGACGTCGGCCCGCCGGACTGTCCAAACATACATGCCCCTCTCAAAGCACCCATTGGCCATCTCTCCTTTTTGGTAAAATAAAAATACGATTTGCAAAAAATTATATCCCAGCTGTTATTTATTTTCAACCCGCACTGTGATTATTTTTCAAATTTGGCGCCCGTATTCTGCAACTTTTTTCAGGCAAAAGATAAAGCCGGCTGACATTGCCGGCTTGATGACAAAATAGTTTGCTGCTTAATCCCTGACGCTATCGTTCCTCGCGGAAATACGGCAGGCCCAAACTGGCCGGAGGCTGATGCTCGCGCTTCCTGCGCGTAGACACGATGATGAGCACCACAATCGTCACCACGTAAGGCAGCACTTTGAATATCTCCTGCGACGAACGGGTCAGGCCCGGTATGTAGAGCCACAGCCAGAACAGTATGCCAAAGAGATACGAGCCCCAGATGGCATGCAGCGGCTTCCAGCGGGCGAAAATGACCAGCGCCACAGCCAGCCAACCCAGCCTCTCAATGCCGCCGTCAATGGCCCATGTACCCTTGATGTAGTCCATCACATAGTACAGACCGCCGAGCCCGGTAATGGCCGCGCCGGTGCAGGTAGCCAAGTACTTGTTTTTGACCACGCTGATGCCGGCGGCGTCCGCCGTGGCGGGGTTCTCGCCCACCGCGCGCAGATTCAGGCCCTTGTGCGTCCTGCTTAAAAATATGCTGGTGACAACGGCGAGGATGAGCGCCAGGTAGACCATAAAGCCCAGCGAGGAAAACAGGCTCACTTCCGACAGGAAAGGCAGCGTCGCCCGGTAGGCGCTGCTCGTCGCGGCCACGGAAATCTGACCGACGCCGCCCGCCATGTTGTTGAGCGCGCCGCCGAAGAAGTTGGCAACGCCCCCGCCGAAAATCGTCAGCGTCAGACCGGTAACGTTCTGGTTGGCCCTCAACGTGATGGTGAGAAAGCTGTATATCAGGCCGCCGAGCATAGCGGCCGCCAGCGAGCAGACCAGCGAGATCAGCAGGCCGATAAAGGGCACGGGCGACGCGAAGTTGGATTCGTACCAGAACGCGCCGGCAAGGCCCGCGATGCCGCCGAGGTACATGATGCCCGGAACGCCGAGGTTCAGGTTGCCGGATTTCTCGGTCAGAATCTCGCCGACCGAGCCGAAGAGTATGACGGTGCCGAACACGACAGCGGCTTCAAACAGGGAAACTAGTTGGTCCATATCAGTGCGCCTCCTTTACACCGCGGAAAACCAGCCGGTAATTCGTGAAGAACTCGCTTCCCAGGATGAAGAACAGTATAATGCCCGTCACCATCTTGGATGCGAAATCGTTCATGTTGTACTGCGACGCGATCTGTATCGCGCCCTTTTCCAGGAATACCAGCAGCGCCGCCACAGCGATCATGGTAAACGTGTTGAACTTGGCCAGCCAGGCCACGATGATGGCCGTAAACCCGCTGCCTCCCGCGGTGCTGGTGGAAATCGTATGAGACGAACCTGCCACCGCGATGAACCCCGCGAGCCCGCAGATCGCGCCCGATATCATCATCGTCCGGATGATGACCGTTTTCACGTGAATACCGACATAACGGGCCGTGCGCTCGGATTCGCCCACCACCGCGATCTCATACCCCTGCTTGGTGTAGCGCAGGTAGATAAACATGAGAACGGTCAGCACCAGCACGATGATCACGTTTAAAAGATACTGCTGCCCGAACAGTGACGGGAACCAGCCGGCCTTGGTCTGCTGGTTGATGATGCCCACGGTGTTGGAGCCGAAAGGATTTTCCCACAGGGCCACGCAATACGAGGTCAGCTGGATGGCGACGTAGTTCATCATCAGCGTAAACAGCGTCTCGTTTGTCCCAAAACGCGCCTTGAATACGGCCGGCAGCAGCCCCCATACGGCGCCTGCCGCGCAGCTCACCGCAAAGGACACCAGCAGCATCGCCCATGTGGGCAACGCGGTGCGCAGGTAGATCATCACCGCAGCGGTCGCAATGCCGCCGACGAGTATCTGCCCTTCCGCGCCGATGTTCCAGAAACGCATCTTGAACGCAGGCGCAAGGCCGACGCCGATGCACAGCAGCATCACCATATCGCGCAGGGTTACCCAAGTCCGTTTCTCCGTGCCGAAGTTGCCGTCGAACATGGCGACATATACGTTAAGCGGGTTAAGCTTAACGATGGCGTATATCACGATAGCGCTGGCAGCAAGCGCCAATATAAGGCCGATAAGCCGGATGAGCGACGCACGCCAGAAAGAAATCGATTCGCGCTTGACGATGCGCATTAAGGGTACTTTAGTGTGTTGACTCATTGCACTGCATTCCTCCCAGCCTTGTCATCATCAGACCTACCTCATTTTTGTCAGCGTCTCTTCCGGGAACGATGCCGCTCACCCTTCCGCCGCACAGCACCAGTATCCGGTCACAGAGTTCCAGCAGCACGTCGAGGTCTTCGCCGACATAGATGACGGCAACGCCCTTTTGCTTCTGCTGGTTGAGCAGGTCGTAAATCGTGTAGGATGAATTGATGTCCAGCCCGCGCACGGCGTAGGCTGTCATCAGCACGGTGGGCGAAGAGGAAATCTCGCGGCCCACCAAAACTTTTTGCACATTGCCGCCCGACAGACGGCGCACCGGCGTGGAAAGCCCCGGCGTGTCCACCGCCAGCTCGCGCACCACGCGCTCTGCGAGCTGGCGCGGCTTTTTCCTGTCGGTAAATATGGACCTGCCGCTGCGGAACGAGCGCAGCATCATGTTGTCGGTCAGGTCCATGCTGCCGACAAGCCCCATGCCAAGCCTGTCTTCGGGCACAAACGCCAAAGTGACGCCCATGTCGAAAATCTCGCGCGGGTCCTTGCCAATCAGCTCGATTTCTTTGCCGGTGTCCGGGTCGATATACCGGATACTGCCCGATTCGAAGTCCTGCAGCCCCGCGATGGCTTCCAGCAGTTCCTTCTGGCCGCAGCCGGAAATGCCCGCGATGCCGAGGATTTCCCCCGAATACGCGGTGAACGACACATCGGAAAGCTTGACCACCCCGTCCGCATCCTTCACCGTCAGCCCTTCCACAATGAGGCGGGGCTTGGGGTCAACCGGTTCGGGCCGGTCGATATTCAGAGACACCTGGCGGCCCACCATCATATTGGTCATCTCCGCGGCATTGGTGTCTTTTGTCATCTTCTCGCCAACGCACTGCCCGCGCCGCAGCACCACCACGCGGTCCGATATCTCCTCGACCTCGTGCAGCTTGTGCGTGATGATGACGATCGCCTTGCCGTCGTTCCGCATGTTGCGCAGTATGGCAAACAGCTTCTCCGTCTCCTGCGGGGTCAGAACGGCGGTAGGCTCGTCGAGTATCAGTATGTCGGCGCCACGGTAAAGCACTTTGACGATCTCCACCGTCTGCTTCTGGGAGACGGACATGTCGTAGATCTTCTGGTTCGGGTCGATATCAAAGCCGTACATGTCGCATATGGCGCGAATTTTTTCGCCCACGGTTTTCAGATCGAGGCTGCGGCCGGCGTCTTTGATACCGAGTATGATGTTCTCCGCCGCCGTAAACACGTCCACCAGCTTGAAGTGCTGATGGATCATGCCGATGCCCAGGTCGTAAGCGTCCTTGGGGCTGCGGATGGACACCTCGTGTCCGTCCACAAATATCTGACCGGCATCGGGATAATAGATACCAGCCAGCATGTTCATAAGCGTGGTCTTGCCGCTGCCGTTTTCTCCAAGCAGGGCGAGTATCTCTCCCCTGCGTATGTCGAGCCCTATCCGGTCGTTTGCCACAACCGGGCCAAATGTCTTGGTGATGTCGCGCATGCAGACAGCCACTTTGGCATTTTGCATAGTGAGTTTTGCCTCCCTCGTGATCTCGCCCTGCCGGCAGATTGCCGTGCCGCACAGGCCGCGCAATCCGCCGCTTCGGCCTGATCGATTATACGACTATACGATAACGTTTGATGATTGCGTACGTTCAGGCCGCATAATCCGCCGCAGAGCCGGGAACCGTACCAAAAGCTGCTCTTTTTTTGGGCCCCATCATACTGTACCCCAAAAAGCTGCGCTTTTTAGATGGCTCCATCATAATCATTAGAAAAAATCATAGAAAGAGCCACTTTTGGAAAGTGGCTCTTTCCGTTATGTCAGCAATCAACCAGCATTGAGCTCTCTGATGCCGTCGATGCGCAGGCTGAAGTACGGAGCGCTGCGGATCGTGGACTCATAGAAGATGCCGTCTTTGATGGCCTCTTCGCTGTCCGGCACGAAGTCGCCGTCAGTGTCGATAGCCATAGCGCTGGTCACTTTCTCGCCGTTCACGGTAAACTTGGAAGTGTCGAACACGTGGAGAGTGCCGTTCTTCAGAGCTTCTTCCACTTCGGCCACCTTTTCAGCCGTGCCGGGAGCGCAGCTCTCGCCCAGAGCGGAGATCTTCACAGCGCCTTCGCTGTAGCCCTTCGCCCAGTCGGTGGGAATTTCCTCGCCGTTTATGATGCAGTTAAGCGCAAAGGTGTAGTACACGCTCCAGTCGTTCTGCGCGCTGGTCAGCGCAGCCTTGGGCGCAACTTTGAGCATGTCGATGTTGTAGCCCACGCAGTAAACGGTGGTGCCGCTCTCCAGCATCGCTTCGCAGGCGCTGGGAGCGCCGGTGGAGTCCGCATGCTGGCCGATGATGATGCAGCCGGACGACACGAGAGCCTTCGCGGCTTCCGCTTCCATGGTGGGATCATACCACGAGTTGGTGTACTGCACGTCCATCACAACGTTCGGAACGATGGACTTGATGCCGAGGTAGAAGCCGGTGTAGCCGGAAACCACTTCCGCATACGGATAAGCGCCGACATACCCGACCTTGATGTTGCCTTTCTCGTCCTTGTTCTTGTCGGTCACTTTGCCCTGCTCAATGAGCTCGGCGAGCTTCATGCCGGCCACAACGCCCGACACGTAGCGGGACTCGAACGTGAAGTTGAACGCGTTCTTGAAGTTCGGCAGCCCCGAAAGCTTTGCGGTGTCGCCCGTCATGGCAACAAAGGTAACATCCGGATTCTCTTCGGCAGCCTGCTGCATGTAGCTCTGATGGCCGAAGCTGTCAGAGAAGATGTACTTGCAGCCCTGCTCCACCAGGTCGATCGCGGTGTCGTAACAAGTCTCGTCCTCGGGGATGTTGTACTTCCAGATGATCTGGGTGGCTTCATCGATGCCGGTTGCCTTGGCGGCTTCCCTGATGCCGGTGATATGGGCGGCGTCATAGCCGGAGTTCTCGTCGTGAATCAGTATCACGCCGATCTTGACATCTTCCTTCGATACCGGCTCTTCCGTATCCGGCTCCTGAGCAGCAGTTTCGGCGGGTTGTGCAGTGTTAGCGGGTTTTTCAGTTTCCGCCGGGGGCTGCTGAGCCTGCGGACCGCAACCCGCAAACGGCACAACGATCAATGCCAGCACCACCAAAAACATTACGAGCTTTTTCATGGATTTCCTCCTTATTTATTAAATGTGAAATCAGGATCTACAATGCTGTCTCACATAATTGGACATCCGTTAATGCGCGAAATAACCGCTATCCGTTACTTTCAATTCATAATTAGAATTCCAAAGAAACCGCATTACCTTTCTTTTCATTTTTGACAGAGTAATCGACGCTGATTAACCGCCATTTTATAGAAATCAATGCGGGCAAAGCCTCATTGATTACCCTATTCTATAACAAACATGCAGCTTATTTCAATATGTAATAATTAAAATAAATTTGTTAAACGGGGCAAACTTTTTACTAATATGGGATACAAGGCCCGCCCCCCGGCGCTATATCCGGCCGGGATTTCCGGGGTTTTTATACTGCCGTTTCCTTAAAAAAATTCATACGGGGTTTATAGTTTACCCGGAGTATGATAGCATAATAACAAGCACATTATCCATCATTTGTTATGAAAGAATGGTCGTGAAAATGAACAGAGAGCTGCAAAAAAAACTTATCGATACCGCCGCCGGGCGGGTTCCCGCCGATCTGGTCATCAAGAACTGCAAGGTGGTGGACGTATACGGCGCTTCGATTGTCCCGGGCAATATCGCGCTGTGCGAGGGGCTGATCGCCGGAGTCGGGCAGTACGAAGGCCGCCGCGAGATAGACGCCGAAGGCCGTTTTGCCGCGCCGGGCTTTATCGACAGCCATTTCCATGTGGAATCGTCATACGTGAGCCCGGAGGAACTGGGCAGGCTCATCGTGCCTCACGGGACGACAACCATCATCTCCGACCCGCACGAGATTACCAACGCATGCGGCATAGCCGGCCTGGAATATATGATCGCAGCCTCGAAACACACCGCGCTGGACATCAAATGGATGCTGCCTTCCTGCGTGCCCGCCACCCCGTTTGAGCACTCGGGCGCGGTGGTCGACGCAAAAGCCATGGAGCAGATCATCGGGCGCGAGGAAATACTGGGGCTCGGAGAGTTCATGAACTACCCGGGGGTTATCAGCGCGGACAGCAGGGTGCTGGACAAGCTGATGGTCGCCGCCCGCCGCGGCAAGCCTGTCGACGGACACAGCCCGCGGATAACCGGCCGTGAGCTCAATGCCTACGCTTCCGCCGGCATACTCACCGATCACGAGTGCACCACCGTCGGAGAGTTGCGAGACCGGCTGTCCCGCGGCATGTACGTGCTGCTGCGTCTGGGTTCGGCATGCCATGACCTGCCGGAGCTCGTCAAAGCGGTAACGCCGCTCAGCAGCAGGCGCTGTCTTTTGTGCTCCGACGACTGTCAGCCCAAGACGATACTCAGCGAAGGCCATCTGAACCGCCATCTGCGCGTGTGTGTCGAAGCAGGGCTGGACCCCATCGTCGCGATACAGATGGCCAGCCTGAACGCCGCAGAGTGCTACGGCCTTACGGACAGGGGCGCGATAAAGCCGGGGCTCCGTGCGGATATCGTGCTGCTGGACGACCTTGCCAGCCTCCGCGCCCGTCGGGTGTTTATCGCGGGCCGGGAAGTGGCTGCGGACGGGCGTTACCTGCCTGAAGTGACAAAGCACGACATCTCCGCCGTCAGGGGGCGGTTCCGCGTCCGGGATTTCTCCGCTGACAGGCTGAGGCTCAATGTGAACTCCGACAGGGCGCACGTCATCGCCATGATGCCCGGCGGCGTCGTCACGCGCAACGAGATTGCGGAGATCACCCGGGACGAAAACGGCTGCTTTGTGTACGCCCCGGCCAGAGACATCGTCAAACTCGCCGTCGTCGAACGCCATCACGGCACCGGCAATGTGGCCGTCGCGCTGCTCAAGGACTACGGTTTAAAGCGCGGCGCGATTGCGCTTTCCATCGCGCACGATTCCCATAACATCATCGTGGTGGGCACCAGCGACGCCGACATGGCTTACGCGGTGCAGAAGCTGATCGAGCAGGACGGCGGCATCGTGCTGGTCCACGAACAAAGCGTCCTAGAGAGCCTGCCCATGCCCATCGCGGGCCTGATGAGCGACCAAAGCGGCGAATGGGTTGACGAGATGCTGACCCGTATTCACCGGACGGCGGTGGACGTGCTGGGCGTACGCGACAATCTGGAGCCGGTGATGCAGCTTTGCTTCATGGCGCTGCCCGTCATACCGGAACTGAAACTGACGGATATGGGCTTGTTTGACGTAATAAAATTTGATTTTATATCTATAGAAGCGTGAAACCAATAACCGGCCCCGCAGCGAAGGCCGGTTGCTCTCAATAGTTTAGCGCGCAGGCCCCGCCCGGTTGCACAGCGCTTTCCTCCTCCAAATAATTTGAGCGCCAATCAGAACTTTCGAAGTTGCAATCGGGCAGACAGCCTGCGCGCGTGTTTTGCCCGGATGCAATTCATGCTATAATATACCAAAGAGGGTCCCGGATAGGTTCCGCATGCCCGCGGACAGCTTGCCGCGCAGACGGATATGAGCCCGGCTTGCGAATCCCCCGAAAGGCAGGATGCTATGGCAAAATCAGCGTCGGAAAAAGGACGGTTCAGAGATATCCTTAAGGTGCTCGCCAGACATGAGATCACCCGCGGCCTGAGTCCCGAGAAGCTGCGCCGCGTACTGGAGGACCTCGGCCCCACATTCGTCAAGTTCGGGCAGTTGCTGTCCATGCGGCCCGACATACTTCCGGACGAATACTGCGAGGCGCTGACCCAGCTGCGCACCGACGTGATGCCGATGGATTTCGAGACGGTGCGCGGCGTTCTGGAAGCCGAATACGGCAAAGCGCCCGAGCAGGTATTTGCCTCCATCGACAGCGAGCCGGCGGGTTCCGCGTCCATCGCGCAGGCGCACCGCGCCGTGCTGAAGGACGGGCGGCCGGTGATACTCAAGGTGCAGCGCCCCGGCATATACGAAAAGATGGCGCAGGACATGCGCCTTTTGCACCGCGCGTCCAGCATATTCCGCATCGTGCGCAGGTCCGGCCAAGTGATCGACTTCGATAATGTCATTGACGAGATGTGGTCCGCGGCCCAGCAGGAGATGGATTTTCTGATCGAAGCGGGCCATATCCGCGAATTCACCGAAAACAACGCCGGCATCCCGTACATCGCTTTCCCGAAAGTGGAGACGGCGCTCACCACGCCGCGCGTGCTGGTGATGGAATACGTGGACGGCATCCAGATCGACGACACCGAAGCATTAAAAAAAGCCGGGTACAACCCCGCCGATCTGTGCGATAAACTCGCAGCCAACTACCTCAAGCAGGTGGTGGACGACGGCTTCTTCCACGCGGACCCGCACCCGGGCAACATCCGCGTGCGCGACGGCAAAATCGTCTGGATCGCCCTCGGCATGACGGGCCGGCTCTCCGCGCGGCACCGCCACCTGTTCAAGAGCGCGGTCATCGCCGCCGCGGAAAACGACTACTACGCCTTAAAATCGGTGCTGCTCTCCCTCGCCACCGCCACCGGCCCGGTGGACCACATCAAGCTGTACGCCGACATTGAGGAGATGATGACGCGCTACGCCGCCGAGGAGCTGGGCAACATCGACATCGGCGTGTTTGTGATGGTGTTCCTCCACGTGGCGGAAGAAAACGGCCTTGTGATGCCGACGGGCGTGTCGATGCTGGCGCGCGGCATACTCACCATCGAGGGCGTGCGCTCCCGCGTGAGCCCCAAGACCAACCTGATGAACATTCTCGCCGTCCACGTGTCGGACACGGTGCTGCACGAAAAGAGCGTAAAGGAAGGGCTGCTGCGCGGCGGCAGGGCGCTGTATGCATTCGGCAAGCGCACTCTGGACCTGCCCGGCCAGGCGTCTGACCTGCTGCGCATGGCGGCCAAGGGGCAGGCGCGCATCGGCGTGGAGCTGGTAGGCTCCGAGGCGCCGCTCGCGCGTTTCGACCGCATCATGAACCGCCTTATCGTAGGCATCGTCAACGCTGCGGCGGTGATCGGCTCTTCCATACTGTGCACCACCGACATGGACCCCAAGCTGCTGGGCATTCCGCTGCTGGGCGTTTTGGGGTTCACCGCGTCGTTCATCACCACCGTATGGCTCATCGTACGCATACTGCGCGCCAACCGCAAGCCGGGGCTTGCGCGGCCTTTACGTATTAAGCGCTTCAAACTCAAGCAATAAAAAACCGGCAGGCTCTTCGCCAGTTTGGCGAAAAGCCTGCCATGCATCCCGTCACTTGCTATCGCTCGGCATTAATATTTCCCGAAATCACTGTCCGACAGCAAATCGATTTTTGGTTTTTCCGGCAACTCAGCCTTAGTGACTTCCTTCGCGGCGGCGGGAAGGGCAGCTTTGTTTGCGCTCTCCCGCAACTTAAACCGCCTCACCATGCTCTTCAGGAGCTCAGCCTGGCTGGAGAGCTCTTCCGCTGCGGCAGCGGCTTCCTCGGAAGTCGCGGAGTTGGTCTGCACCACCTGCGAGAGCTGCTCGATGCCGCTGTTCACCTGCGCAACGGCGCCTGCCTGCTCGTTGGATGCGGCAGCGATCTCGTTTACCAGCTGCGCCGATTTCTCCGCGCTTGCCACGATGGCTTCCAGCGCGGCCGCCATGTCGCCGGCGATGCGGGTGCCTGCCTCGGTTTTGCCGATGGTGCCTTCGATGAGCTCGGTGGTCTCTTTCGCCGCGCTCGCGCTGCGCGCCGCCAGGCTGCGCACCTCTTCCGCCACCACCGCGAAGCCCTTGCCGTACACGCCTGCCCGCGCGGCTTCCACCGCTGCGTTCAGCGCCAGTATGTTGGTCTGGAACGCGATCTCGTCGATCACCTTGATGATCCTCGATATATTGCGCGACGCTTCGCTGATCTCGTCCATCGCGCGCTGCATCGTCTTCATGCTCTCGTTGCCCTGGGCGGCCTCAGCTTTCGCCTGGACGGTCAGCTCGTTGGCCTCGCCCGCGCTGACCGCGTTCTGCCGTGTCTGCGCCGCGATCTGCGTCACCGTTGCCGTGAGCTCCTCGATGGCGCTCGCCTGCTCCGTAGCGCCCTGCGATATCTCCTGGCTGCCGTCGGACACCTGCCGCGTACCCGCAGCCACCTGGTTCGCCGCCGTGCCGATTCTGGAGAGCACCTCGTTCAGCGAATCGGCAATGGTATTGATGGAATCCTTGAGCGCCACAAACTCGCCCATGTATTCCGACTGGATGCT
>JAAXZP010000069.1 GCA_012719815.1 Christensenellaceae bacterium | reverse complement strand
TCCAGCCGTCCGGAGTGTCCTGCGTATCGATGCTACGAAGTTTTCCAACTAACCTGAAAATGGGGGTCAAAATGCTTATTGATCACGTGTGTATTCATTATATCGGATAGGTTGCTTCGCCGCAATAAGGCAATAATAACAAAAAAAGGGAATGCCCCGCGCAAAGGCGAAGCATCTCCCTTTCTAGTCTGCCGTACTGAAAAAATCAGCCGGCAGCCGGCGGTGTTGTCGCGGTCGGTGAAACCGTGACGCCAGGCGACAGCCCCGGAGAAACCATACCGTTGGGAGAACCCGTGACTTCAGGGGTATTGGTGACCATCGGCGTGTTCGTGATGTCCGGGAGGATGTCACCGGTCACACCGGGAACCAACGTTTCCGGCGGACCCACTGTATTGCCCGGCGTATTGTTTCGTGTGCAGCCCGCTGCTGCAAAAACCAGCAGCATGACAATAATTGATACAATCAATGCTTTCTTCATTCAATCCGCCTCCTTTTGCTTATAGTGTTCACAATCAGGAGGCTGATTATGAAGAGCGTGCGCTGGCAATTAATTACCGGCCGATAAATTCGCGCAGAATACTTTGCCGCGGCACAAGGCTGTCGTCGTCGAGCGTCAAAAAATAGTTTAAAAATTTTAACAAACCGAGCGCTTCCGGATAGTTTTCCATATCCGGCGTGATGGATTTCAGTTCGCTATACGCATACTTTTTCAGTATCAGCCCCTCGTACAGCAGCGTGGAGTTGAACATCACGTCCGCATTTTCCTGATACGGCAGTATGTATTTGTACTCGCCGCGGCGCACCGAATTCCATATGGCGAGGGTCTGCGCGAAAGAATAGCCGCGCGTGCGCTTGTCGCGCACCAGTCGGCGCAAAAGGCGCATGTCCTCCGGAATCACCACGCTGTGGCTGTCGATGTTGAGCGTGGTGAGCGGCGATATGAATATGCGGAACTTGTAAGCGTCGTCCACACCTGCTGTGAGAGCGTTGTTTAAGCCATGGATGCCTTCGATGATGAGTATGTCGTCGCGGATGCGCAGCGGCACCAGCCCGCAGCGGCGGCCTTCGATAAAATCGAACCGCGGTATTCTGGCTTCCTCGCCGGAGAGCAGCAGGTTGAGGTCTTCGCTCAGTTTTTCGGTATCCAGCGCCTCGATGCACTCGAAATCCGGCTTTCCGTCCGGCATCCTCGGTATGTCCTCGCGGTCCCTGTAATAGTCGTCCACCGATATCGGCTGACAGCGCTTCCCCAGCACCTTGAGGTGTACGGCGAGCCGGGACGCGAACGTGGTTTTACCAGATGACGACGGCCCGGCCACCAGCACGATGCGCACGCGCGGCTGCGAGGCGATGGTCTGCGCGATTTCCGCGATGGTGCGCTCGTGCAGCGCTTCGTTGACGTTGATGAATTCCTCGATGCCGCCGTTTCGCAGCAGGTTGTTAAGGTCCGCAACGTACGAGACGCCCAGAATGCTCGCCCATTTCTCCGCCTGGCGGAAAACCCTGCCATACTTGGGCTGGTGGATGATGGGCGTGCACGCCTCGATGTACGGCGTGGGGTACGTCAGTATCAGCCCGTCGTCGTACGGGTGTACCCGCGCGCCTTTCAGATAGCCGGAGCTTTTGGGCATAATGCCGTGGAAATAGTTGTGATACGGCCCGAACGCGTAAAGCCGGTAGAAGCTGAACGGCCGGTATTCCAGCAGCGCCGCCTTGCTGGCCAGCCCTTCCTCCAGCATGATTTTGCGGGCCTTTTCTACGGGCAGCTTGAACAGCACGAAATCCTCGTCCGCCGCGATCAGTTCGTCCATCCGACGCTGCAGCAGCGCAGCGTCGCCCGGCTGCAGGTCTGTCATCTCGCAGTACAGCCCGCCGCACAGCATATGCTCCACAATAAGCGTGCGCTCCGGAAACAGCTCGCGCGCTGCCCGGTACAGCAGAAACGTCGCGCCGCGCAGGAACACACGGGAAGCTTCCTCGCTGTCCCGCGGGGACAGGAACCGCACCTCGGCGCCCGGCTCCGGCTCGTCCGCCAGCGACACGATGCGGCCATTCATCAGCGCGCACACCACGTCCTTTATGCCCGCCTGCTCAGCCAGCTGCCAGAGTCGCGTGCCTTCCTCGTATGCCACTTCCTTTTGGCCGCCGTTCAGCACCACGATGTGTCCGCCTTGCATAAGCTCCCCGTTCCCCCTTCACAAAAACATATACTCATATATAAACACATAACTTATATATTATGTATTATTTATTA
>JAAXZP010000010.1 GCA_012719815.1 Christensenellaceae bacterium | reverse complement strand
GTTTTTCCATATCAATTTCGAAGTGCTCTCCCTGCCGTACCCCATTATGAGATGCTTCCTGTTTAATTTGACGAGTACGATTTTGAAGACGATATACGAGCTTAACATCACTTTGGGGGACGATGACGAGCTTCCGGATTCGGTGGACCTGATGCTCGCCTGCCATTCGGCCTCTGAGATATACTGCGAAGCCAACCGCATCATGGCCAAACTCTGCAATCAGATTAAAAAGAATGGCGCCCCGCAGAACTTCCTCTCCGAAACGCAGATATTTATACAGAAAAACTATTCGAATCCTAACCTGAGCATCACAATGATAGCGGATTATTTTAACCTGACGCCGTCGTATCTGTCGAAGAAATTCAAAAGCCTGACCGGCGGGGGATTGCTGGATTATATTAATCAGGTGCGCATCGATAAGGCCAAACACATGCTATCCAATACGAAAGCCAGTATCGGGTGCATAGCAAAGGCCTGCGGTTTTATAAGCAGCAATAACTTTATACGTGTTTTCAAGAAATATGAAGGCATTACGCCGCGAATGTACCGCGACGCATCCTCGCTGAACAGCAAAGTGCTGCCTTTAAGCGGTAGTTCTCAGGCCCGGGAGGATTCGAGAACATACTACGCGCCCAAAAAAGAGGTCGAGGTCGGCAAGGCTTGATTAAGTTCCAGAAATGATTGGCTTGAGGCGAACGAAGCCGTTCTGTCAGCCAATGAAATAATTTTTATATGGAGGTCAACCCATGAACCCTGCTCAAATTCTGCGCAAAGCGCAACAGCAAAAGACACTTATACCGGCTTTCAATATCCCCTATCTGCCTATGCTTGAAGCTGTTGCCAAAGCTATCGTTGACGAAAACTCAATAGGTATGATAATGGTGGCTCGCCTTGAATGGAAAAAGTTTAAATCAAAGAGCCTGGAAGCTGTCGCTGAGGAGTATTTTAAATATTACAACGAAGCGCATATGATGCTGCACCTGGACCATGTTCCTGTCATTGACGAGGATCTGGAAAAGGTGGATTATATGCCATATTTTCAGCGCGCAGCTGATGCCGGTTATCAATCAATAATGATTGACGGTTCCCGTTTGCCCCTGGATGACAATATCAAAGTCACAAGACAGGCTGCTGAATTTGCCCATAAGCATAATATGGCCTGTGAGGCTGAACTGGGGGCGGTAGCCGGACATGAAAATTCGGCCATAAGTCTCGACTATGAAGAATTGTTCCGTACCAGGTGGGGATTTACCAAGCTTGACGAGGCCAGACGCTTTGCCAGGGAATCGGAGGCTGATTGGCTGTCGGTTGCCGCCGGCAGCATCCATGGCGCTATCGCCGAAAATGTCAGGAAACAAAAGAAACCCGAAGCCAGGCTGGATATTCAGCATATCGCAGACCTCAGGGAAGCCACAGGGGGTATGCCGCTGGTGCTTCACGGCGGCTCCGGCATCAAGCAGGAATACATTTTAAAGGCAGCAGAAAACGGGATCGCCAAGATCAACATCGGAACTGAGATCCGTCAGGCGTACGAGTTTTCCATGGATGAGCGAAAAGACGAGGATTTTGCCAAAGAAGCCGTATATCGTAAGACGCGGCAAATCATCAGGGATTTTCTTCAGATCTCAAATCTGCGTGACAGGCTAATTGATTGATGAGGGAATCATTATGGTTATCGGCGGATTGGATATAGGCACTACCGGTTGTAAAATCACCCTGTATAATGAAAACGGACAGCTTCTGTACGCAGGATATAAGGATTACCCTGTGCAAAGAAATCAAGGCGCGCACCTGATAAATGCAGAAGATATATGTACTGTTGTCAGGGCTTTGATTCAGGAAGCGGTGCGGCATGAACCGGATCTGGCGGGGATCGGTGTCACATCATTCGGTGAGAGTTTTGTGCTGCTTGATGAGAACGATCATGTGCTTTATCCGGCAATGTTGTATACGGATCCGCGCGGAGAAGAAGAGGTTCGCGAATTGAGCAGCAGGCTCTCCCGTGATCAGATCGCTTCCATCACAGGAACAGTTCCGCACGCCATGTATAGCCTGCCCAAACTCATGTGGATTAAAAAGAATGCGCCCCAAGTTTTTAAACGCGCCTCAAGGGTTTGCCTGATACAGGATTATATCGTATATATGCTGACCGGCAGGGCGCAGATTGATTATTCGCTTGCGGCGCGCACGCTTGCTTTTGACATCAGAAAGCTGACATGGAGTGACGCCATTCTGGAAGCGGCGGGAATTGACCGCTCGCTGCTATCCAAGCCGGTTCCGTCGGGGACCTGCGCCGGGCCGATCCGGGCGTCGCTTGCGGAAAAACTGCATATTCCGCAGTCCATACAAATCGTATCATGCTGTCATGACCAGGTATCTGCAACGGTGGGCGCAGGCGTGCTTGAACCCGGCATGGCTGTAGACGGCACGGGGACTGTGGAATGCTTAACGCCGTTGTTTGAGGGGATTCCCGATAATTTTGAGCTGCAGCAGAGCAGCATCGCGATAGTGCCCCATGCTATCCCGGGAAAATACGTTGGCTACGCATTCTCTTTCACGGGCGGCGCCATCATCAAGTGGTTTATCGACCATCTGGCAGGGTACGAGAAATCGGCATGCGCCGACAGCGGCCTGTCTGTATATGATCAGCTTGAGTCCGGCATGAAGGACGGGCCGACAGGGCTGCTTGTTCTCCCGCATTTCGCGGGCGCCGCAACTCCGTATATGGATTACGGGTCGAAAGGAGCTGTT
>JAAXZP010000068.1 GCA_012719815.1 Christensenellaceae bacterium | reverse complement strand
ATTCCGATACGCCCAGCACCTCGGCGATCTCCTTGAGCGTCATCTCCTCGTAATAATACAGCGTGATGACCAGCTTTTCCTTCTCCGGCAGACTGTCGATGATCCGCCCCAGGATATCCACCATCTCTCGGTTTTCCACTTCTTCTTCCAGCGTGTTCTCGTTGTTTTGGACCATGTATTCCCAGGTGGCGTCGTTCTGCACCATCTCCTCGAAGTGGATGATGTTGAACATCTGGGACTTGCCCAGCGTATTCTGCAGCTCGTCCTCGGACATATCCAGATACTTGGCCACTTCGCTGTCCGTGGGCTCGCGGCCCAGGCGGTGCTCCAGCTCGCTGTACGCGTTGCTGATGGACTTGATCTTGCGGCGCAGGCTGGAAGGCGCCCAGTCCTGCTTGCGGATGTTGTCGATGATTTCGCCCTTGATACGCATGGCGGCGTAATACTCAAACTTCACGTCGCGCGACATATCGTACTTTTCCACGGCATCCATCAGGCCCAATACGCCGCAGCTGAGCATGTCGTCGTAGTTGCTGTACGCCTTGTATGTGGGCATCAGACGCAGCACGATACTCTTCACCTGAGACAGGTAACGCATCACCAGCTCATTTTTCAGTTCCAGGGACTTTTCCTTGGAATACCGGCTCCAAAGCTCCTGTACGCTCAAATCGCTTAAGCTCATGACAACACTTCCCGCTATTTTTTCTTTCTCGCCGCGATCTGCTGGCGGAGTATGAATCGTCTCAGCTCCGATTGCTGCTGCTCGGAACTATCTGTAAACAGTATCACGACCCGGTATGGGTCTTTCCAGTTCATCGGCTCTTCGCACCGCAGCACCCTGCCGTGCAGCGCCATCGTCTCCGTCGGCGACAGCTTCAGCTCCACCTTTGCCCAGGTGTCAGGCTTCAGTGAGATGGGGCAGGTCAGCAACACCCCGTGTTCCGACAGGTTCACTGTTTTGCCTTTGAACTGTGTGACAGCCAGTTTCCCCGCCGCATTTAGGGGCCACAGCTTGACGTCCAGTTCGATGGGCAGACGATAACTCCGCCTCCTCTGAACTTTTACCACCGAAGACACCGCCTGAAACAGGCACAGGCGGATTTTACCCATTAAATACTGGTCGAGCAGCCGCGCGTCGAACGAATACATGCCGTTTTCACGATAGAACCGGAACGTATATATTTCGTCAATTTCCAGCTGCACCAGCAATCCCTTTTCAGTGGGATGAAACACCGTAAACTGGCTGTCAGGCAGCAACTCCTGCAGCTTGGTATGGATGAAATTGTCACCGATTCTAATCCTCATCAGTTCGCCAATGGTCAGAATCTCATGAGCTTCCATGGCTCAAGACTCCCTCACCGCTTTTTTTCTGGCCAGAAAATATTCCAGGAAACCCGTTACGCCCGGCCTCTTCACAATCCGGGGCGGCTGGCCAAGGTAACGCTGCGCCAGCGTGCATATATCGACAGCAGCTGTGCACCTGGGATAGCTGATCAGTATCGGTACCTGCATTCTGATGGCGTTGCTCATATTCATGTCCCGCGTGATGTGCCCCAGGCTGTGGATGCGCACGCACAGGTTTTTTTCAGCGATGCGGGTAAAGCCCTGAGCCACCGCCTGGGCTTCCCGGACGCCAGACACCTTGTTGACCACCAGGCTGACATGCGGCTTCTCGCCCTGATCCCGCAGCATCTTGAGCAGCGCATAAGCGTCCACCATGGAAGTGGGTTCCGGCGTGATCACCAGTATCGTCTCATGGGCGGCACGGTTCAGCCATACCGCGTGCTCTGAAAGCCCCGCGCCGGTGTCAAATATGATGGTATCCGCCACGTCCTCCAGCTTGGCGAGATGGTCTATGACCTCTATCAGCTGACTGGACGGCATCCGGAGCAGCTCATAAACGCCCGAGCCGCCGGAGATAAACTGCACGCCGGCGAGGCCCGTTTCGATCGCTTCCCTCACAGTGCAGCGGCCTTCGATCACATCCAGCAGGTCGTGCTGCGGATGCACGCCCAGCATCACGTCGATATTGGAAAACCCAAAGTCGGTGTCGATAATGAGCGGCCTTTTGCCCTGGCGGCTGAGCGCAATCCCCAGGTTCAGCGCCAGGCTGGATTTGCCGACGCCCCCTTTGCCGCTGGCCACCGTTATCACTCTGGTACTGGAATTGTTAAGCTGCATCAATGTGCGCAGGTTTTGTGCCTGGTCCGTCATAATGCGCACACCTTCCTCCCTATGATGTTGTCCGCCAGTCTCCTCGTGTCCGCCGGGCGGATATCGTACGGCACGTTCTGCCCCGTCGTCACATACGCAAGCGGCTTGCCTGCCAGCTCCCGGATATGCAACACGTTGCCCCAGGCGCTTACCTCATCCAGCTTGGTCATGATCAGCTTGTAGTAGGGCAGGAACGAATAATGGCGTATAATCTCTTTCACAGCCCGGTGTCCCGTCGCCACGCTGACCACCAAAAACACCTCGTCAGCGCGCGCGACGCTGATCCATTCGGTTATCTCCTGCCGATAGCTTTCGTCGCCGGCGGCCTTGCCGGCGGTATCCACCAGCACCACATCCCGGTCGGCCATCTGTACAAGCGCCTCCGCGAGGTCGGCGGAAGAATACGCCGTGTGCACCGGGATATTCATGATGTCCGCATAGATGCGCAGGTGTTCCATCGCGCCGATGCGGTAAGTATCCATGTTCAATAACCCCACGCGCAGCTTGTGCTCCAGCGTCAGCATGCCCGCCAGTTTCGCCATCGTGGTGGTCTTGCCCGCACCGGTGGGCCCCACAAAGAACATAACGTTCTGCCGGTTGGGCCGGATGCGGATAGGCACCGGCTCGCCCAGCCTGTCCATCACGATCTGCCGCGCCGCCGTCTCCGCCTTTATTGTCCGGCGCGACTGTACCGCCTGCGCCATCAGCGCCACGCGGCGGGCCATCTCTTCGGGCACGTCCCGCTCGACAAGGCTGGTGTAAAGGCTGAGAATTTCGGGCGGCAGCGTCAGCGCCGGGTCGCTGGCCATCAGGCCCATGCGGTTCGCAACCGCCTGTACGGTATTTTTCAGCGAGGCAATTTCATCCCGCAGCGGCTCCGGCACAGCCTGGTAT
>JAAXZP010000067.1 GCA_012719815.1 Christensenellaceae bacterium | reverse complement strand
GCTGGCCGGCTCCAACATCGCGCTGGGCGCGCAGAACATGCACTTTGAGGAGAGCGGCGCATACACCGGGGAAGTATCGCCCGGCATGCTGAAGGCTCTGGGCGTGGAATACGTGATACTCGGCCACTCCGAGCGCCGCCAGTATTTCGGCGAGACGGACGAAGGTGTCAACAAGAAAGTGAAGGCCGCGCTTAAAGCGGGCATCAAACCCATCGTGTGCGTGGGCGAAACGCTGGAAGAGCGCGAGAGCGGCATCACTTCCGAAGGCGTCTGCAGGCAGACAAAGCTCGCGCTGCTGGGGCTTTCCGCGATGGAAGCGGCGGGCGTCATCATTGAGTATGAGCCTATCTGGGCAATCGGCACCGGCAAGACGGCTACGGCTGAGGACGCAAACGAGACCATCCGCGCGATCCGCGGCGCGGTCCGCGAAGTGTACGGCAGCGATACGGCGGACGCCATCCGTATCCAATACGGCGGCAGCATGAAGCCTTCCAACGCTGCCGAGTTGATGAGGATGCCGGAGATCGACGGCGGGCTGATTGGCGGCGCGTCGCTGAAGGCAGAGGACTTCGCAGGCATCGTCAATTACTGATTTGCTTCGGGGGATAGTATGGCAAAAAAACTGACAGCGCTCATTATACTGGACGGCTTTGGGGTGGGACCGGCGGACGCTGGCAACGCCATCGCGCTTGCCGGCATTCCCAATATCACTGCGCTGAAAAACGAATACCCGCATACCACCATCGGCGCGTCCGGCATGGACGTGGGGCTGCCCCGCGGCCAGATGGGCAACTCCGAGGTGGGGCATATGAACATCGGCGCAGGCCGCATCGTCTATCAGGAACTGACGCGCATTTCCAAGGATATCGAGGACGGCGGTTTCTTTGAGAAACCCGAGTTTATAGGCGCTATCGACAACGTCAAAAAGCACGGCACCAAGCTGCACGTCTACGGGCTGGTGTCGGACGGCGGGGTGCACAGCCATCAGGAGCACCTGTACGCGCTGCTGGAGCTGGCCAAACGCCATGGATTGGAGAACGTTTACGTCCATTGCTTCATGGACGGCCGCGACGTGCCGCCGGACAGCGGCAAGGGCTTCATCGAGCAGCTGGAGGAGAAGATCAAGGAGGTCGGCATCGGCGAGATCGCGACGGTGATGGGACGGTATTACGCGATGGACCGCGACAACCGCTTTGAGCGCGTGGAAAAGGCGTACGCGGCGATGGTGCGCGGCGAAGGCGTCACGGCAACTTCCGCGGTGCAGGCGATGCAGCAGAGCTACGACAAGGGCGAGATGGATGAGTTCGTGATGCCCACGGTGATCATGAAGGGCGGGCGTCCGGTGGCCACCATCGGGCCCCACGATTCCATCATATTCTTCAACTTCCGCCCGGACCGCGCGCGGGAGATCACGCGCACGTTCATCGACCCGGACTTTACCGGCTTTGCGCGCGAGTACTTCCCGGTGTATTACGTCTGCATGACGCAGTACGACAAGACGTTCAAAAACGTGCAGGTGGCGTACAAGCCGCAGTCGCTGGCCAACACGATGGGCGAGTATCTCGCCAAACACGGCAAGCGGCAGTTCCGCATCGCGGAGACGGAGAAGTACGCGCACGTCACGTTTTTCTTCAACGGCGGCGTCGAAAAGCCCAACGAGGGGGAAGACCGTTTCCTGATTCCTTCGCCCAAGGTAGCGACGTATGACCTTAAGCCGGAGATGAGCGCATACGAGGTGGCCGACGAGGCGGTAAAGCACATCGAATCGGGCGAGTACGACGTGATGATTTTGAACTTCGCGAACCCGGATATGGTGGGGCACACCGGCGTGCTGGAGGCGGCGGTCAAGGCGGTCAAGGCCGTTGACGAATGCGTGGGCCGCGTGGTGAAAGCCATCCAGAAGATGGGCGGCGAGGTGATCATCACGGCGGACCACGGCAACTCGGAGAAGATGTTCGACGAGAACGGTGGGCCGTTCACCGCGCACACCACCAACCCTGTGCCGCTGATACTGGTGAGCGAGAGGTACAAGGGCGCACGCCTGAGACAGGACGGGCGTCTGGCTGACATCGCGCCCACGCTGCTGGATTTGATGGGCATGCCCACGCCGGAGGAGATGACAGGCCGCTCGCTGATCGTGAAATAGGGAACCGAAACGCTTTGCCGCGCGCAGAGCGTTTCTTTTCATCCCTTACTTTGGTGGGCGTTTTTCGGAACGGGCTGGGAGGCACAAGTTCCGCCTATTTTGGAGTAGATTAAT
>JAAXZP010000009.1 GCA_012719815.1 Christensenellaceae bacterium | reverse complement strand
TACAGCTTCGTTCACGACTATTCCGGCGCAATACTGATACTCACGGTGCTGGGGCGCCTTGTCATTCTGCCGCTGGATTTGAGGCAAAAGAACAGCGCGCGCAAGATGCAGATGATTCAGCCCAAGCTGCAGTCGCTGCAAAAGCGCTACGCCAACAACCCGCAGCAACTTCAGAAAAAGCAGCAGGAGCTGTATAAAGCCGAGGGCATAAAGCCTTTGGCCGGCTGCCTGCCCATGCTGATCACGCTGCCGATATTCTTTGCATTTTTCGGCGCGATGCGCGTGCTGGAGACCGAACAGACGATATCGTGCATACTGAACGCGCAGCATCTGGGTCCGAGCGCCTATAATCTGCCCCGGTGGCTTTGGGTGCACAACTTCTGGCAGCCGGATTCAGGGCTTGCGCCCATCATGAAAACGGCGACGGAGTTCGCGTCGTTCTTTTCCGCCAATATCAACGTCACACCGCAGCAACTGCATATGATGGCAAGCTCCGGCCTGCTGACATTTGACCCTGCTGCGGGGATACAGGCCGGTTCGGCGTATACGTCGCTTGTCGATAGTATTATTAAAGCCAACGGGCTGGAGGGTTTCAACAACGGCTGGTTTATACTGCCGATACTGGCGGGCGCGTCGCTGTTCCTGCAGCAGAAGCTGACCGCAGCGCAGACTCCGGGCGGCACCCAGGCGCAGCCGGGCGGCACTTTTATGCTGTGGTTTTTCCCGTTGTTCTCTGTGTATATCTGCGCGACGGCAAACACGGCGTTCTCCGTATACTGGCTGGCGGCCAACATCTACGCGCTGGTGCAGACGCTGGTGATCAACTATATCTATAAGAAACGGGATGAGAAGAGAAAGCAGGGCGTCATTGAGGAGGCGACTTAATGGATTTCATAGAGAGCAAGGGCAAGACGGTTGATGAGGCTGTGTTCAACGGCCTTGTCAAAATGGACCTTTCCATAGACGAAGTGGATATCGAGATACTGGACGAAGGCGGCGGGCTTTTCAAGAGCGCGCGCGTGCGGCTCACCAGGAAACCGGCGGATGCGGTGGTACCGTTTGAGCCGGAAAAGCCGCGAGAGGAGGAACGGCCGCGCCGCGATGAGAAGCGTGCCGGCGAGCGCCGGGAGAGCGACCGCTGCGAGAAACGCAGCAGCGGACGGCACGAGCGGGAGCGCCGCAGCAGCGGGCGTCGGGAAGAGAAGCGGCGCGAGGTTGGCATACCGGAGGATTTTGTGGCGCAGGAGCCGGCCAATGACGCCGAGAAGTTTTTGCTGGGGTTGTTTGAGCGCATGAATATGGCCGTCACCATCAAGTCGGAGATGCAGGACGGCATATTGAAGCTGAACCTCTCCGGCCGCGGCATGGGCGTTCTGATCGGGCGGCGCGGCGAAACGCTGGACGCGCTGCAGTACCTGACCAGCCTGGTGGTGAACAACGGCAAGTCCGAATACACCAAGATCATGCTGGACACCGAGAATTACCGCAAGAAGCGCGAGGATACGCTGAGGCGTTTGGCGAAGCGTCTCGCGGAAAAGGTTCAGAATTCCGGCAAGCGCGTGGTGCTGGAGCCGATGAACCCGTATGAGCGGCGCATTCTGCACTCAACGTTGCAGAACTATGAAAACGTGTATACCTACAGCGAGGGCGAGGACCCGTTCCGCAGCGTGGTGGTGGCCCTGAAAGGCGACGAGCCGGGTGCGGAAGAGGCGCATGCCGCTCAGCAGGCAAAGAAATGAAAGCGGCCCTGCGCCTGAGGCAGGGTTTTGATACAGGCGGGGCGCAAGGCGCTCCGTTTTTTTATTTGCCTGATTCGCAAGCTGCCGGGCTGACGGGCAAAGAATATAGGGGCAAAGCGAGCGTATTGCTCGAAATATCGAAAGGCTTACGGGCCAATAGCGAATAATATAGAAAATTTTAGGAATTTACTAGAAAAAATTTATAATAATATTTGACAGAAAAAAACCGTAGTGTTATAATTAGCACAAACTAAATATATATACGCATAATTTATAGTATTATTCAAAGCATTTATTCAGAGCAACGGCATTCCTGGCTGGCAAGCGAGGAACGACAACTACCTATGCGAAGTTATTAAGTGAGGCCGGTCTCTGATTAAGAGCAGGCCTTTTTTAATAGTACGATTCTGAAAGGGCAAACCCGACTGAAAAGCGGGGACGCAAAGCCTGGAGTCTAAACCATTTCGGTATGATCGTCCGGCTGCCAAAGAGTATTTGTTCTCTTTGCGCAGCCTTAATTTTTTGGCTAGTAGGGGTAGCGATATTCAACTAATTCTTGGCTGGTAGGGGAAGCAATATTCGACGAATGGAGGAAAGGTCATGAAGAAGAGAGTGATTTCTGTTCTGTTGATCGCGCTTTTGGTTCTGTCGCTGATTCCGTCCACCGCTTTTGCGGAGCAGGAGGGCACGGAAATTCAGGGACAGCAGCCGGCTGAGCCGGAGGCGACAGAAACGATTGAACCGGCGGATACCCCTGCCCCTGCGGATGGGCCTGAGTCGACAGAGCCGCCCGTTCCGGCGGATGGGCCTGAATCGACGGACGAACCTGAGCCGGGGGATGAACCTGCTCCGGGAGAATCTCTTGCACTGGCAGGAACCCAGATGCTGGGTATCGCGGCGATGTCTGCTGAGCCTCAGGCGGATGTTGCCCCGATGGGGCTGCTTCCCGAGTATAAGCGGAGTGTTGTAACGAAAGATGCGGCCGGGAACACCAGCACGAAGACTGGCGGCTATATTGATGTACTTAATCTTGTAGTAGCTCATACCCTAACCGCCAGGCCTTACGATGGCTACTATTTTGTGGGCTGGTCCGGTACAGAAAACTCTAGCAGCGAAACGATAACACTCTCGGCATTGAAATCTTATGATGTTACCGCGACCTTCCAGGAG
>JAAXZP010000066.1 GCA_012719815.1 Christensenellaceae bacterium | reverse complement strand
GGCCTATGGCGTTGATCGACTTTGCATCTACTTCCAGTATCGTCTTGTCCCGGAATTCGCTGACGGGCCGAAGAAAGTTTTCTACGTCGTAAGAGCCGAGGATATAGATGCTCTCCCGCGCGGAATCCTTGGCGAAATACTGCACCTGGGACGCGGTCATGTCGCCGATGTAAAGCGTATTTTCAGTGCCGTCGTCCAGCCGGAACGATATCGTGGCGTCGGGTTCATCCAGCCCGTATGTTTTCAGGTCGGGATTATCCTCATTGAGCACCCTGGCGGCGAGGAAATCCTTCAGCCTGTTCTCGAGCCAGCCGACCGCGCTCGGGTCTATCTTGTAAGGCTCGGGCTTGACCATCGTCCAGCCTTCCGGCTTTTTGACGAAGTACAACTCGCCCTGTTCCGAGACGATGCGTATCTCTTCGACCTCCCTGTCTTCGTAGCTGTACAGCGTTCTGTCCTCCTTGAAGGGCTCTTCCCTGTTGAGATACATGGTAAGCCCCACGATGCCGGCGAGGACAACGAGAAACGCAGCGGCGATCCAGAATTTTTTCATTGGTGCCTCCTTTTCAGCCATATGATGAGGCCGGCCAGGAAGGCGAGCAGCGGTATGACCAGCACCGAGATCGCCATGATGATGATATACATCTCTCCCTTGACGAACATCGTGTTGGCGTTCATGAGCTTGGGCCTGATGGATATGGACTCGTCCTTGTCTTCCGCCCAGTTCACCGAGTTCATGAAAAAGTCGAAGTTGCCCTGGGTGTCGATGTAGTTGTTGTCCACAAACATGCCGTTGCCCGCCACGATGATTTTTGTCTTGTCGTACCTAAGATCGGTGTTGTCCTTATACGCCGCGACGGCAAGCGTGGCGGGGCCCGCCTTGTCTTCCTCCGTTTTCCCCGGCGACGCGTCGTTTAAGTTATACCTTATCCACGAATTGTCCGACGATATAAGCAGCGTTTCGACGGTGACGGTTCTGTCTATCTCGTTCATGATCTCGATGTTGCACGAGAACGGCAGGAGCACAAACAGCCTGTCGTTGTTCAGCTTTTCCACAATGCTGTGCTTCGTGTAGTAAGGAATCAGATACATTTTATTGTTGGCGTAAAAGCTGTTGCTGTCTTCTTCCACCACGAAGTTGTTGGTGAACTGTATGCCGTAGCTTTTCAGCAGGCGGTTGAAGTTGGGCATCTGTTCGTCGTCGGTGAGTATGTCGAACAGGAATATGGCGCTGCCGCCCCTGATCAGGAACTCTTTCAGCAGTTCGGTTTCGGCGTCGGCCAGGTCCCTTTTGGGCGATACCACCACAATGGTCTCGGCGTCGTCCGGGATGGCGCCCGTTTTCATGATGTTGAGGCTTTCGACGACGTGCGCTTCACCTTCTATCCTGGCTTTCAGCTTGGAGAGATCCGCGTTGATATCGGGCTCCCTGTGCCCTTCGAGGAAATACAGCTTGGGCAGGTTGTGGGATGTGACATACGTAATGGCGCCGGTAAACTGCTGTTCGCCGTTGAACGCCTTGGTGTAGATATAGTCGTATAAAATGAATATGTCCGTCTTTTTGATGACTTTGACCTTTCCGCCGCTTTCAAACGCAACCATGCCGTTGGAGATGCCTTCGCTTTTGACGTCGAATTTTCTGACGGCGGCCGGGTTTTTATCGGCATCGATATAGTCGACTTTTAATTTGCCTCCCGCGAACTTCCTGTACTCCTCCAGCAGCGCTTTGACTGTGGGGTCTTCTTCGCCTTCCTCAAAAAAGGCGACGACGTTGACCTCGTCATCGAGGTGTTGAAGCACGCTTTTTGTCTGCTCCGACAGCGTGAACAGCTTTTCGGCTGTCATGTCGTAAGTCCAGGGCAGCATATCGGCAAGCCCGTTGACGCAGCACAGCAGCACGGCGACCGCCGCCACGATAAAGACGGTTCTCAGCTTTTTGAGCAAAGCCTTATCCTTTATTAAATCATTAATGGCGGTCTTTTTCATGCTTGGCCCCTCCTTTTTCCCGCAGCCTGCCCTTGACGACTATAATTGTCAGGAACACGAATCCGACCGCAAAGCTTAGGTAATATACCAGCGGGCCGATTTTCAGCAGGCCGTTGGCGAACTCTTCATATTTGCTCAGTATCGCAAACCACGATACGACGCGCTTCAGAAACAGGAAGGGTATGGCGTTTGTCAGCAGCCCCACGATCATGAACCCAAACAAAAACCCGAAGCCGATGATCGCCGACGTCACCTGACTGTCCGTCAGCGACGAAGCGAACAGGCATATGGCGATATAAGCCGCTCCCAGCAGCGCGAAGCCCACGTATGAGCCTATGATGGCTCCGAGAGACGTCTTGCTGAATATCATGATGAACGCGGCGTATACCCCTGTGGCGCACAGCGTGACGAGGTACACGAACAGCGCTGCGAAATACTTTCCGAGTATGATGGAGGTGATGGTGACGGGAGACGAGAAAAGCAGCTGGTCGGTGGCCATTCTCTTTTCTTCCGCGAGCAGCTTCATGGTGAGCACCGGGAATATGACGATGGACACGAAGTTCAGCACGCCGAACATGCCGTATATGTCTCCCCTTGCGCCCCACAGGTTGTATATCGAAAACACGATGCCCGAGAGCAGCAGGAAGAGCCCCATAAACACATACCCGAAGGGCGTGAGAAAATAGACCGCCACCTCTTTCTTGAATATCGCCAGCATCGCTTAGTTCACCTCCGCGCGTTCTTTCTCTTCTGCCGTGAGCTGCAGGAATATATCCTCCAGGTTGATTGGGACGGATTTCATTTCGTATATCGGATAGCCCAGGCCGGCCAGTTTGAAAAACAGGGGGGTTCTGACATCGATGGATTTTTTGTTTTCGATGATGTAGCTGAGATACTCCGGTTTTGAGTCGTTTTTGTCCTTATCCAGCTTGACGCTTAAAACGCCGTCTATTTCCTTTATAAGAGGCAGGATCTTTTCGGCCGGTCCTTTGATTTTGGCCGTAAAGCATTCGGCGGACGCCATGTTTTTCGAAAGGTTCTCGGGAGTGTCTATGGCGGCGATCTCGCCTTTCTTGATGATGATGACCCTGTCGCAGACCATGCTGACTTCGGCAAGTATGTGGGAACTTAGTATGATGGTGTGCTCCTTGCCGAGGCTTTTGATGAGCGAGCGCATCTCGTGTATCTGCTTGGGGTCGAGCCCGACCGTGGGCTCGTCCAGTACCAGCACATCGGGTTTGGATATCAGCGCCTGTGCCAGCCCGACCCTTTGCCGGTAGCCCTTGGACAGGTTTTTGATAACCCGGTCTTTGACGTCCATAATCTTGACGAGTTCCATTATCTCGCCAATGTGCGACTCCCTTTTTTCCCGGCCGACGCCTTTGAGGCCGCATATAAATTTTAGATAGGATTTCACTTTGAGCTCGGGGTAAATAGGAGGTATTTCGGGAAGATAGCCGAGGGGCTTTTTGGCTTCCAACGGCTTTTCCGCAATGTCGTACCCGGCGATGAGGACCCGCCCTTCCGTCGCGGGCTTGCAGCCGGTGATCACGTTCATGGTCGTGGTCTTGCCCGCGCCGTTAGGCCCGAGAAAACCGATGATTTCGCCCTTCTGGGCGGTAAAGCTGACGTTTTTGACGCCTACTTTATTGCCGTACATCTTTGTCAGGTTAATAACCTCAACCATTTGTCGTACCCCCGAAATGCAGGATCGGTTTTGTATGATTGGCCGGGTAGATGACGATGAAAGTATAAGTATGAAGCCCCAAGGCCATGACTTGTGATTTTGGGAATAAAACTAAAGCTGACAACTGTATAATAACATTTGTTATTACATTTGTCAACAGCCGTCGACTTCTTGTATATGATTTTGTACAGTTGAGATTAAAGGAATTGCGCTTAATGTGGATGATATACGATTATTTGATGCACATGATGGAATCGCTGCCTCCGCTCTGGCGCGAGAAAAACACGACGGTACGGCCATCGAAACCGTATTCTATCTGGTATGCCGCATTGACGGGGGTGTCCGTCCATTTCTGGCGGTAGACCGTTTTCCCCAGCTTCTCCTGGACCTGCGAGAAATCCATGCCGGACCTTGCGCCGCCGATGTCTATTTTTTCGCTGCAGTATACGCACGCCACTTTGCCGTCTTTCCCGAACGCCACGGTGAAGCCCTGTTCGCGGTACAGGAACGCTTCCATATAGCTGTCGTAGTTGACGAACACCCGGCTATAACCGTCTCCGAATTTTTCTTCCACCTGCTGGGCCGTCATGCCCAGGGTTTCGATGATGGCATTGACAGCTTCGCTCCTGGCCGCCGTAATCTCCGTTACAGTTTCCGGTTCCTCATCGCCCGAAGATATCGAAACGGCCGGCAGCGGATTGTTGATGTCAAACTCGCCGCTTATCGCGACGAATATCTTTCCTTCCATGCTGTCCACATAGTATTCTGCGGTCATCCGGCTGGGGAAGCTTGCCCTGATGAAATAGTATCTGACGCTGTCGATAACCTTGTCCAGGTCGGGAATAGACCTGACGTCGGCATTGCCCGAGCCGCCGCTGATGGCTTTTATCTGATCGATTGCCTGCTCGCGCGTGATGTTCGCGCCGTAGTCTGCTGCTTCCGCGCCCGGGATGGCACCCGCCCGACCGCATGAGCAAAGCAATACGGCCAATACCGCCAAGAGAAACAGGACGGCTTTAGTTTTCATCTGCAATCTCCTTTTGGATGAGTTGCATAATAATGACACAATTAATATAAATTATACTATCCGGATACAAAGCAAACAAGTAAATTTTCAGGCAGTGTTTTGCAGACAAAAAAGCCGGCTGGTTTTAGTGCCAGTCGGCTGAAACTTTATGCAGAATGATCAGCTACCGGCCAAGCGCCTTTTCCAGATTCGCGACGGCCAGAGCGCCCGCCTGCTCCAACACCTGCTGGACCTTGCTGCTATCCGAATTGCCGGCGGCAATGCAGAGGTAGTATCCGTCCTTCAGTATGTGCAGGCCCGGCGTTCCGAAGAAATATTCGTTGCCCACCCCGCCGACGCTTCTTTGCTCGCCCGCATCAAACAGCGCTTCCTTTGTCGCCGCATATATGCTCTCCGGCGTCTGGCTGCTGCTCTTTATAAATGCCGACTGGGTGATGCTGATCTGAAGGAAACTCAATGAATCTTCGTTTTGCGCATCGTAAAAGCATATCTTCTGCCCGACGACAGGCTGTTCTTTCTTTTCGCCTTCTTTGACCGCTTCGCCCAGCAGCGGTTCGGCCTCCTGCCTGGAGATGAGCTGCTCCGGTTCGATGATGTTTCCGGCCGGCGTGCTATCCTGACTGACCGGAGCTCTGTCCTGGCTGACCGACGGACTTTCCTGGCTGGCAGGCGGCGCACTGGCGGCTGCGCCTTCCGCCGCCGGCATCTCCTGCATCTGCGGGGCTTCTGCGCCGCTGCCTGAACATCCCGCCAGGCACAGCGCTAGGCCCAACAATAAAACGATGGCGACGCAAAACCATTTCATGTGAATCATTCCTTTCGTCAAGTAATGCTATAAATCGGAAAGAGCAGGGCTTTTTTGCTGCTTTATTGGCGCTCGAATACCGTTCCGTCTTCCAGCGTGAGCTTATTGGTGCCGGTGATCTTGAACTTTATCTCTCTTTCCGCTATGTACAGCGTGCCTTCGCGCGCCGTATTGTCGTATTCGTATTCGCCTCCGAAAACAGACGACGGGGGGATGGTGTGTCTCACCGTGCCATCATCGCGGAACTCCAGCTTCTCGCCGGGGTTGTTCACTCGGCTCCAGGTGCCTGCGACGGATACGGTGAGGACCAGCGACGGGACGCTGCTGGGCATCGGCATCTGCGAAACCACGACGCCGGACGGCGTGGGCGTCGGAGTGGAAACGGCCGGTGGCGCCAGGGTGATCGTGGACGTCGGGTTGGGCGAGGCGGGCGGCTTGGGAATTGAAGGAGGCGCTGTGGACGGCGCTGCAGTCGGCGTTGCGGCCGGGGCTTCGGATGGGGCTGCGGATGGCGATTCGGGCGGTGTCGCGGCCGGCGTTACATCCGGTGTTGCGGATGGCGTGGCTTCGGCGAAAGCGGGCACGATTTCCATATCGCCGCGTACGAATGCGTTCTCCGCGCCGCCGTCATAAACCAGCAGGGTATCTCCGGACAGCGTGAACGCAAGGCTCTGCCCGTCTTTTGTGATGATACCCGTTCCGGTTTTCGCGTCGAACACGTACGAGCCTTCGGAAACGCCGCTTTGCGTATGGATGACCACTGTCCGGTCGTCGTGGAAACGCAGCAGCTGGTCCAGCGTTTCGCTGTGCCACGGGCCGGTAAGAGAAATGGTGCCTGTTAGCAGCACGACCAGTATGACGGCGGCCGCGATGACCGCAAGCCCGCCCGCAATCAATGCGGCCAGCAGCACGGGACTTCTTTTTTTGGCTATATCATTCATATCAGGATACCTTCCTCTGGTTTTAATGAAAACATAAAACTCCGGCGCCCGGCCCGGATTAAGATTTGGACTGGCTCAGCCGGATGTGAGAAAAGCCGCCGATGTGAATACAAAAGAAAGAAGCCACATCGGGTAAGTATTATATTGGAATTATATTGTGGAATGATGAGGGCGCATAGTCAGGATTCTGCTGTATATAGACGGGATTTTGCGCCTTTTTTGTTGGTTTTGGCTGACTTTTACGGCTTGTCGATAGGCCGGGTTTGCGTCTGCGCTATTTTGCGGTATTCGGAAGGCGTCAGCCCCGTTTCCCTTTTGAAAAGCTGGGCGTAGTAGCCATGATAGGGCAGTCCGCATTCGGAAAACGCCTGTTCCACGCCTTTGTTTTGGTTGAGCAGCGCTTCCTTGAGCCTGTTGACTTTTGTCTTGATGTAATAGTCGTGCGGGGTCATGCCGGTGCACGCCTTGAATGTGCGCTCGAAATGGGCCACGCTCATCAGCGCCGCTTTGGCGACTTCCTCCACGCTGAACTTTTCCAGCCAGTGGCTTTCAATATATTCCTTGGCCTTGACGATTTCCTCCCGGTCCTGGTACTTTCTGCGCGTGACGTAGACAATGGCGACGCCGATCATTTCGTTCTGGTCGTTTCTGAGCGGGAAGGAGGAGATATCCAGATAGAACAGCTCGGTGGATTTCACGGGGATGTGAAACCATTGCTTGAGCTTGTGAACCGGCGCCGGAATGTTCATCACGCAGGCCGGCTTTCCCTCAAAGGCGGTGCGCACTTCTTCGGAAACGCCGTACTCGGCAAGCGTCGGGTCCTGCAGTATGTTGTATTTGCCGACGATAAGACTCGGATGAGGAATGCTGAACTCTTTAAGAAAGGCCGCATTGACAGCGACCAGCAGCCCGTCCGGCTTATAGAGCTGGATGGGGTAGGGGAAGCTTTCGATCAGGTCGCAGAACAAATCGTTGCTCCCGGCCAGGAGGAGGAGGGCCTGCATGCCTTCCCGGGATATGCTGTTTTTCATAACCACTTTTCCGGCGGAAAAATATAAACAGAGGACAATCAATTTTGAAGGGACACGCTGCAATTAAATATTGTCATTTAGCTTAGTTTTTGTCAAGACGATTGAGTGCGGGGGCTGTCTTATGCCGGCAGTTTTAACAGCAGGGCGGAAAACTCGCGCAGCCCTGTCAGCCATTTTTGCATCGCTCCCGCATATTTTGACCATTCTAACAAACAATAACAGCAAAAGCAGTCACAACTAAAAGGAGGACAACATATGAAAGCAACCGGCATCGTCAGGCGAATCGACGAGCTAGGCAGAATTGTGATACCCAAAGAAATCAGGCGCACGCTTCGCATACGGGAGGGCGATCCGCTTGAGATATACACGGATCGCGAAGGCGGTATCATATTAAAGAAGTATTCACCGATCGGAGAGCTCGCGGCATTCGCACTGGATTTCGCGGAAGCGCTCTCGCAGACACTGGGGCTGACGGCGGTGATCTCGGACCGGGACACCGTATTGGCGGCCAGCGGCGACCACAAACGCGACTACTTTGAACGGCCGGTGAGCAGCGCGCTGGAGGAAGTGATCAACGGGCGCACCGTGCAGCGCAAGGAAGGCGCGAATACCATACCGCTGGTCAGCGGGGAGGATACGGCGCTGACAGGCGCACAGGTGATCGCGCCGATACTGATGGAAGGACAGCCCATCGGCGCTGTGGCAATTATCGCGCGCGGGGGCGGCACCATCGGCGATGCCGAGCAGAAGGCCGCGGAAGCAGCCGCCGCGTTTCTGGGGCGACAGATGTCGCAATAGGGCAAGACCGGCCTGCCCATTGGCAAAAGGCTGAAAATCAGCTTGCTTGCGGCTATTTTGCGCAATCAAGTTGATTTTTTTTATCCCAAAAGGTAGAATCGTAGCAGTAACTTTGAAGATCGGGGGGCTTATTTTTGAGCAACACACTTGCTGAAAAAATATTGAGGGATCATCTGGTCTCCGGGAACATGGTGGCCGGAGAGGAGATTGCCATCAGAATAGACTATACGCTGACGCAGGATTCCACGGGGACCATGGCATACCTTCAGTTTGAGGCCATGGGCGTGCCGCGCGTGAAGACCAAAAAAAGCGTCGCTTATATTGACCATAACATGCTGCAGACCGGCTTTGAGAACGCGGACGACCACAAGTATATCGAAACCGTCGCCAAAAAGTACGGCATATACTGCAGCCGTCCGGGCAACGGCATTTGCCACCAGGTGAACCTGGAGCGCTTCGGCGTGCCGGGCGCGACGCTATTGGGCTCGGACAGCCATACGCCCACCGGCGGCGGCATCGGCATGATCGCCATCGGCGCGGGCGGGCTGGACGTGGCCGTGGCGATGGCCGGCGGCCCGTATTACATCACCATGCCCAAGATCCTCGGCATCGAGCTGAAGGGCAGGCTGCCTTTCGGCGTGTCCGCGAAGGATATCATACTGGAAGTGCTGCGGCGCCTGAGCGTGAAGGGCGGTGTGGGCAAGATCATCGAATATTTCGGCGAAGGCGT
>JAAXZP010000008.1 GCA_012719815.1 Christensenellaceae bacterium | reverse complement strand
CGTGCTTATCGATCGTGCAGCCGTACTCCGCAAGCTTCTCCGCAATCACCGGGGTAAAGGTGTCAGCAATCCGGCCGTGAAACACCTCGCTGCCGGTGGTCACACCGCCCGCCCGTTTCTTTTTGAAGGGCACCACTCGCAGCAGCGGCTCCGGCCCGGCTGCCCGCTTCGCCTGCTCCATCTTGTCTTTCTTTATCACCAGAGGAATCACGCGCGTGCCCGCCAGTTTGTCGCCCTTTTTCACCGCAAAGCCGCCGTGCCGCGTGGCTATCATCATCTCACCCAGCGCATTAATCGCGTTCAGGCGCTCGGTGTCCACCAGCAGCACCCCGTCGGTATCCGCAATCAGGTCGATCTTGCCCTCTTTTGGCTCAGTGGCGCGTATGCCGCTTCCCATGCAGATATCGCGCAGCACCTCCGCCGCCTCGTTCTCATGCAGCATGGAATCGTCGTTTTCCCATATGTATATGTGTTCCTTGCCCACGCTCAGCAGCACCGGCACATCCTCCGGCCTGATCACATGGCCCTTGCGGAACACGACGTCTTTTTTGACGCCGCGTATGATCTGCGTGATGTCGTGGCATAGCACCTGCCCCACGGCATCCTCTGTTTTGATTAACCGCATGTGTGTCCTCTTTCAAACGTAATTGCCGAAATATTCGCTGAAGCAGACGTCGGCATACTGCCTCACCTTTTCCACGAAAGCCTCGTACCTCTCCAGCAGGCTGCGCCCTTCGGGCGTCAGCTGGCTGCTGCCGCCATACTCACCGCCCGGCCGCCGTTCTATCAATGGAAACCCCAGGTTCTCCTCCATCTCATGCAGCAGCCCCCAGGCCTTGCTGTAGGAAATCTGCAGCTTCTCGCACGCGCCCTTCACCGTGCCGGTGTACGCGATCATATGAAGCAGCAGCGCGCCGCTTTTATCGAACAGCCTGTTTTCCCGCATCAGCGATATTTCAATGGCGGGCCGCAGCAGCTGCCTGTTGTGCCGCTCCACCAGGCGGCTGTAATCCTCCGGCGTATCCGCGTCCAGCAATACGCCTTCGTCGTCCACCTCCACGGCGGCGATATCCCCGCCGCAGACGGCGTCGATAACCCGCCGCAGGCCCCCTTCCGCCTCTGCCGACAGAAGCTGCGGCAAAACGCAGGCTTTCAGCAGTATGGGATGGCCTTTTCTGCCCCTGTATGCCGGCTTGACGACCGCCGCGTCCGCCTGCATCAGCTTCACGACGGTATTCACGGTGAACAGCGGCACGTCTACGGGAGAAAAGAAAGTCCGGTCGCATTTGTCGGCGATATACGAAAAACCCAGCTTTGCGGAATCCAGCATCTCAGTGGCGGCGTACGCGTCGTTGTGCACGCAGATAACGCCGGTGCGCGCGACGTGTTTTTTGAGCTCGTCGCCGCGGTAACCCGTCACCAGCACGATGGGAAAAACCCCCGCCTGCTGGTAGTTCGCGATCACGCGCTGCACCATGGATATCGCGCCGATTTTCATCATGGGCTTAAAATCCCCCATGCGCGACGACATGCCCGCCGCCACGATCACCGCGCCTGTCCGCATAGCGCCTCCTTCCGGCTGCAACCGAATTGTATTTCAAAACAACTCGGTAGGTAAAAATCAAATAAGCATGCTGCTTATCGGTGTTTCCAGTTTAACACTGCCGCTAAGCAATGTAAATACCGGCTGCGCTAAAATTCAGCTGTCATGAAAATAAAGGGCAGCAGCCGAATTTTTCCCGGCTGCCGCCCGTTCAATGCCTCTTCAATATATTAACCCTGCGCCTCCGACGGGAATACCACCACCAGCAGCATCTTAAACGGCTCCGGCGCGGCCACCGCGTGCGGCACTTTCGCCGGCATCACGATGGTCTGTCCCTTCTCCGCGAAATAATCCTTGCCGCCGATGGTGAGCCTGGCTTTGCCGTCCAGCACGTACACCAGCGCGTCGCCGTTTGATTCATGGGTGCTGATCTCCTCGCCGCCGTCGAACGCGAACAGCGTGATGCTCACCGCCTTGTTCTGGACAAGCGTCCGGCTGACGATCTGTCCCTCCTGATACGTCACCAGATCGGCCATGTTCAGCACTTTCTCAATATCGATGTTCTTCAGTATGTTTTTCTTCATCTTAATACCCCCTTATTCCTTGGAAGCCAGCCGCTTTTCGCCGGTGATCTGCTGAATCGGCGCGATATCCTGCGTCACTTCCAGCACGCCGAGGTATTCGCCGTTTGCGTCGCGCACCGCGAAATAGCGGATGAACACGTACTTGTCGCCCATGCGGATCCAGAAATCCTCATGAGATTTCTTGCCGCTCTTTAGGTCCTCCACGATGCCTTCCACGATGCTCACGCTGGCCGGCGGGTGGCAGTCCGTCACCTTGCGCCCGATGATAGCCTTGGTGCGCGGGAACACGCGCTCCGCGCCCTGCGAGAAATACCGCACCGTGTCGTCCTTGCCCACAAACGTGATGTCCACGGGCAGCGTATCCAGCATCGCGGTCAGCTCCTGCACCGAGAAATGCCCGGTGGGCAGCGTGATTTCACCCTCCTGAATAGCGCTTTTCGGCTCGGGCGCCGCAGCCCCCGCCGGCTGCCACACTGGCGGCTTTTCAATCAGGCACCAGCCGATTTCGTCGCTCTGGTCGGCGATGTGCTTCCATTCCTCGCCCGTCAGCACGTCCAGCAGCATCGGAAGCATGATGTTCTCCTCTTTGAATATCATCTCCGCAGCCTTGTCCAAAGCCTCCTCAGCCTTGTCCGCCGCCGATGCGTCCCCGGCAGCCGCCAGCCTCGCCGCTTCCTTGATCATCGCCCGTATCTCGTCGTCTACGCCCCACATCACCTTGGGCGGCGCGGTGATGCCGTATTTCTCCATATACGGGAACAGCAGCATCTCCTTCTTCACGTAGTGCCTGTCGATCTCACGCAGCTTTTCCAGACCTTCCGACCGAGCTTTGACCGCGCCCGTATCCCCGGCTTTCACCGCCGCGATGCTCTCGCGTATCTTCTCCATCTGCGCTTCCAGCGCCCGGTTCTCCGCTTTCAGCGTGTGCGCGGGATGGCCAGGCGTTTCCGCCGCAGCCTGCGGCCTGTGAATTTCCTCCACCGAGCCTTTGAACACAGATGCGTGCACATCGCACAGCCGCTGCACTTCCTCCACAGGCAGCCCTTCGGATATCAGCGCCTGCTCCGCCTCGGATATCTCGGAAGCCGACACCCCGTCAAACGCGGCCGCGAACTGCGCTTTCACCTCGTCCACGCTTTTGCCCGCATGCAGCTGCTTTAATAGCTCCTTGATGACCTGCTTTCTGTATTCCCTGTTGTTGATCTCCTGGCTCATGGCTCTCCCTCCTCCACAATCTCAAATCCATTGTCCTTTAGCTTTTGCTGAATCGTGTCCATGCTGATTTTCTTCATCGCTGCGCCCTTGGGTATCGTCATAAACCGCCCGGCTGTCGCCAGCATACCGGGCTTCACGATATCCACAAACCCCAGCTCCACCATGATGTCCTTCAGCTCGGGGTACTCATTGCACAGCTTCTGCAGCGGCTGCCGTAAATCGATCACCTTCATATAACTGCCCCTTTTCCTTACAGTTCTTCCCGACGTATGCACATTATATTCCAGCTAACTCTTGTCGTCTGTTGCATATGCAACATATAGAACAATGACAGGCCACCCCCTTCCGGATATGCTATAATGGCGGTACCAACGACGGGGAGGATTCAATGAAAAAACTGCTGAATGACGAGGAAGCCCGCCGCATACTGAGAAGCGGCCAATACGGCGTGCTGAGCATGCTGTCGCCGGAGAACATCCCGTACGGCGTGCCGCTCAATTACTACTACGACGATCAGGAAAACGCCCTCTTTTTCCACTGCGCGCTGACGGGCAAGAAGCGCGACTGCATCGCCGCGCACAATGAGGTCTGCTTCACCGTGGGCACCCATGCCGAAATAGACGCCCAGCGGCTCACCACATACTACGAGAGCGTCATCGTCACCGGCACGGCCGAGCTGGTCACCGACGAAGAAGAGAAGAAAATGCGGCTCGCCGGCCTGTGCCGCGCGCTTACGCCCTCCGTCAGCGCAGAGGCCTGCAAGAGCCTGCCTCGCACCGCTGTGGCCCGCGTCAACATCGAAAGCGTCACCGGCAAGAGGAGTATGCCGTTATAGTATAATTTTACAGCATTTTTTCGCAGGGCGCAATCCGCGGCATAAAACCGCCGCGCCGTTGGCAAAACAGGCGCTGTGTGCCGTTGGTGCCGCTGTCTTTTTGTGGTATAATGGCGGCATAAAATAACAGGGAGGATGCAATATGCCCAGGATATCCACTATCGAGCTAATCAAAACGCCGGAGCAGCCGGCTCTCTCCATCCGCACGCGAACACCGGCGGATAAACTGCCAATGGTCATCGGTCAGGCTTTCGGAAAGCTGGCCGCCTATCTTGGCGCGCTGGGCGTGCATCCGTCCGGCATTCCTTTTGTCGCCTTTCACAACATGGACATGGCTGATCTGGATGTGGAAATGGGGTTCCCGGTGGCCGAGCCGCTGCCCGGGCGCGAGGACATCCAATATGCCCCTGTCCCGGCGGGCAGGCGAGCGTTTTGCATGTATCAGGGCGCGTACAGCGAGATGGCGCCCGTTTACGACGAGATGGCCGCATGGATTACGGCCAACGGGTATACGCCCGTCGGCACCGCGTATGAATACTATTACAACGGCCCGGACGTTCCCGAGCCGCAGCTGCTCACGCAGATCGTATTGCCGGTAAAATAACCGCGGCTTTAAGGTATTACCGGGGCTCACCCGATAAACCCGCGGGCCGCGCAACAATTTATAAGCTTTAAGGAGGCTAAGATATGGGAAGGTTTGACGAACTGGGGAAAATAGGGGCGATGCTGCCCGTCATTGCAGAGAAAGGCGCGCTGATCGTGACCGGATTGGACAAGCCCAACGCGATGACCATCGGCTGGGCGATGGCTTCCGTGATGTGGGGCAAGAGCGTCTTCGTCGCGCCGGTGCGCAAAAGCCGTTATTCGCACGAGCTCTTGGAAGCGCACGGCGAATTTACGGTGTTTGTCCCCTCGGGCGATATGAAAAAGACAATCGCTGTCTGCGGCTCCAAATCCGGCCGCGATACCGACAAGATCGCCCTGTGCAATCTTACGCTTGAGCCTTCGTCCGCCGTTCGCGTGCCGCACATCAAGGCCCCCGGCCTGGTGCTGGAATGCCGGGTCATCTATAAGACAGATTACGTCGAAGCAGCGCTGGACGACAAGGTGCGCGAGATGTGGTACAGCGGCGGCAACGCGGGCGACCTGCACACGCTCTACTTCGGCGAGATACTGGCGCAGTATGAGCAGGCCTGACGATACCGGCGTCACCATCCGCCGCGCAGAACAAAAAGACGCCGCTCTGCTGGCCGCGCTGGCACGCGAGATCTGGACGGAGCACTACACGCCCATCATCGGCGCCGCCCAGGTGGAATACATGCTGGAAGAGTTCCAGTCCGAGGCTGCCATCCGCCGCGACATCGCGCAAGGCTATGTTTACGACATCGCCTATGTGAACCGGGACGCCTGCGGCTACTCCGCCACCCGGAACGACGGTGAGTCCCACTTTTTAAGCAAGCTCTATGTGCGCAAGGATTGCCGCGGCCGCGGCATCGCGCGCATGCTGGTGAACCGCGCTGTCCAGCGGGCGCGGGAGGCCGGCGCTAAAACGCTGCGCCTCACCTGCAACAAGCACAACGCCGGCTCGCTCGCGGCCTACGCCCGGCTGGGCTTTGCTATCGTGGGCGAATGCGTCACGCCCATCGGCAGCGGCTTTGTCATGGACGACTACATACTGGAGAAAAAGCTTTAGTTCTGCCGACTGTTGATGGCTGCAACACGCCAGCACAAAAATGCCGCGGCAAGCTTCCCGCGGCTTTTTATTATCCCCCTCTGATTTATGTCGTGTGGCTTCCGCCGGGCTGGGATATGTTGCTCAGCGCTATCTCCGCATTATCCTCAAGCTGCGGCTCCTTGGATATATCCCCCAGCGACACGATGCCCACCAGACTGCCCTGCTGCACGATGGGAATCCGGCGGACCTGGTGCTCGCTCATCAGCCGCGCCACTTCGTGGACATCCGTTTCAGGATCCGCCACCACCGGGTGCGTCGTCATGATCTGGCCCACCGTCTGATGGCCGTCGCCGCCTGCGCCCAGGGAGCGCAGCGCGATATCCCTGTCCGTCACGATGCCCACCACCCGCGAACCGTCGCATACCGGTATGGCGCCGATATCGTTTTGCTCCATCAGCTGCGCCGCGCGTTCCACCGTATCGTCTCTGCTTAAACACACCACGTCTGTCGACATGATATCCTTCGCCTTCATATTTGCTCACCTCCAGCTTTATGTTGCCCCGGCAAGCAGGCGATTATATATGCGATTCATCAAATGGCTGTTTTCGCCGCGTTTTTATACGCCTGTCAGGTCAAACGGCGGAATATATGCCGTGTCGGCGCTGCCCCGCTGCTGCATAAAGCCATTATCCAGACCCCGCCTTACGGCCTCGCTGACCACCGCATCATATTCAAACGACGTTACGCGGCGGTTAATCTCCGGAAATGCGCCAAGCCCCTGGATCGGCGTGTACTGGCTCATCAGACTTAGCAGATATTTACCCCGCGGCAGGTTCGCGCTCACCCAGTTCAGTATATCGATGGAATCGCGGCGCGCGCCGGGCAGCACCAGATGCCGCACGATAACGCCCCTTGTCATCAGCCCTTCGCTGTCATACTCGATCCCGTCCGTTTGCTCTATCATCTCATGAAGAGCTCTGGTGGCCACCTCAAAATAGTCCGCCGCGCCCGAGTAGCGCCGCGCCAGCTCGCTGCTCATGTGCTTTAAGTCGGGCAGATAAACGTCCACGAAACCTTTCAGCACGCGCAGCGTTTCCACGCGCTCATACCCGCTGCTGTTGTACACGACGGGAATTTTCAAAGCGGGCCGCGCCAGCTTCAAAGCGCTGATTATTTGCGGTACGTAAGGCGTCGCCGTCACCAGGTTGATGTTGTGCGCCCCCTGTTTTTGCAGCTCAAGGAATATCTCCGCCAGCCGCTCCACCGGAATCGCTTTGCCAATATGGCCCCGGCTGATCTCAAAATTCTGGCAGTAGACGCATCCCAGCGGACAGCCGCTGAAAAACACCGTGCCGCTGCCCCGGCTGCCGCTGATGCACGGCTCCTCCCAGAAATGCAGCGCCGCCCGCGCGACTTTTACCTCCCTGCCGCACCCGCAGAAGCCGGCTTTTTCCCGCCTGTCCGCGCCGCACCGCCGCGGGCACAGTTCGCATAAGTCCTTCAAACCTTTTCCCCTGCCCTTTCCTGTCAAGCATTGTATCACATCATGGCGCGGATTTGCAGACTTTGGCAGCAGCTCTTTTTTTACACACTCTTTTCATATCCTTTTTCACCTTTTTCACAATTGTTTTTACAGTTTAGCCGCACTATAATTAATAATGAATATCGATTTTCCGAACTGTCAAATGCATCCTACATGTATCTATCCATCGTTCAGTTATGTTAATTCCCTTCATCTCGGAAAATCGAATTATTTTTACGGTTCATGCGTCACACAAAAGGAGGTTCATATGCTGAATTTAACGATGACCGACAGAATCAAAAGAATGCGGGATCGCCTGATCATGACGGATCCGGTCGTATGTCCCGAGCGTGCGGTGATATGGACCGAAGTGTACAAACAGAATGAAAGCGCGCCGCCCATCATGAAGGCAGCCCTGGCGCTGAAAAGAACCCTGGAAGAGATGACCATCACCATATACGACGACGAACTGATCGTCGGCAATCAGGGCAGCGCGCTCCGGGCGACCACGCTGAACCCCACCGTGAATACATGGTTCAAGGATGAGCTTGACAGGTTCGACAAGCGCGACGGTTCCCGATTTCTGATCAGCGAAGAGACCAAAGAGAAGATACGCGCCATCCTGCCGTACTGGGAAGGCCGGACTGTTTATGAGAACACCCTGAACCTGCTCGACCGCAAAACCGTCGACGCGATGAACGCCCTTGTGTTCACCTGCGGCTATACGCTGAGCAAGGGCTGCGGCCATTGGCTTCTCAATTTCGACCATGTGCTAAAGGGCGGTTTCAAGAGCATACGGGAGGCCGCGCAGCGCAAGCTGGACGAACTGGACTACACCGACCCGCGCGGCGTGGACCAAATACCGCTCTATAAAGCCATCATCATCACATGCGATGCCGTCCGCAGTTTTGCCATGCGTTACAGCGATCTGGCCCGGCGCATGGCTGAGCAGGAAAAGGACGAGAAGCGCAAATCCGAGCTGGAACAAATCGCGCGCACCTGCGCCCGCGTACCCTACGAGGCGCCGGAAACTTTCGTCGAGGCGGTGCAGGCGATCTATTTCGTGCAGCTGATCACCCAGATAGAGTCCGACGGGACCGGCATATCATTGGGCCGTCTGGACTACATGCTCTACCCGTTCTATAAAAACGACCTGGAAAAGGGCATCATCACCAGGGAGCAGGCCGAAGAACTGCTGGATTGCCTGTGGCTCAAAATCGCCTCCATCATCCAGATATGGAACGAGGAAGACAGCAAGGCGTTCGGCGGCCATCCGATATCGCAGGCCGTCACGCTGGGCGGCATGGACGCACACGGCAACGACGCCACCAACGAACTGTCCTATATGATGCTGGAAACCACAGCGCGGGTCCATATGCCGCAGCCTTCGGTCTGCGTGCGTATCCACCGCCGCACCTCGCGCGACTTTCTCTTAAAGTGCGTGGAAGTCATCCGGGAAGGCCTGGGCATGCCGGCCATCTACAACGACGAAATCGCCATACCGTCTCTGACGAGCCGCGGCATCCCCCTCGAAGAAGCGCGGGAAAACTTCGCCATCATCGGCTGCGTGGAGATGGGCATACAGGGCAAGCTGTGCGCCTTCGCGAACTCGGGTTACTTCAATCTGGTCAAGGCGCTGGAAATCACGCTGAACAACGGCGTCGACCCTGTCACCGGGCTTGCGTTGGGCATAAAAACGGGCAACCCCGAAGACTTTGCTTCGTTTAACGATCTGATGAACGCTTACCTGGCGCAGGTAGACGAATTGCTGAAGCACATGATTTCCGTCACCAACGTGGTGGACACCATGCACGCCAGAATACTGCCGCTGCCTTTCGTCACCGCCATCACGGACGACTGCATCGAGCGGGGCCTGGAAGTGCAGAGCGGCGGCGCAAGATACAATACCGAAGGCATTCAGGCTGTGGGCGTTGCGGACGTCACCGATTCGCTTGCCGCTATCAAAAAGCTGGTGTTCGAGGACAAAGCGCTGTCCATGAAGCAGCTCATGGACGCCGTCCGCGCCAACTTTGAGGGCTACGAAGTGGTGCACAGGATGGTCAAAAAGAACGTGCCGCACTACGGCAACAACGACCCGTATACCGACACCATCGCCCGCACGGTAACCAGCCATTTCTGCCACTCGGTCGAGCAGTACAGAAGCCCCCGCGGCGGCATATTCCTGCCGGGCATATACTCCAATTCGGCCAACGTACCCTTGGGAGCGGTATGCGGCGCCACGCCGAACGGCCGGAAAGCGTTCACGCCCATAGCGGAAGCTTGCTCGCCCTGCCACGGTTCCGAGCAGTACGGCCCCACCCAGGCCGCCTTGTCCGTCGCCTCGCTGGACCATTTGCTGATGACCAACGGTTCCCAGTACAACCAGAAGTACCACCCCAGCGCGCTGGCCGGCGAATCGGGCCTCAACGCGCTGGCCGACCTGATACTGACCTATTTTGAAGCCGGCGGTTATCATATACAGGTCAACGTCGTTTCCGCGGACGTCCTGCGCCGGGCGCAGGCCCACCCGGAAAAATACAGGGATCTGGTCGTCCGCGTGGCGGGTTATACCGCGTTCTTCATCGACCTGAACAGAGCGATACAGGAGGACATCATCGACCGTACGGAGCTGTCCTTCGGATAATGGGAGGCATATGACAAATCAGGACGCCTCAGGAAAGGCGCATATATACAACATACAGCACTTCTGCACCCATGACGGCCCGGGCATACGCACCGTCGTGTTCTTCAAGGGCTGCCAGTTAAAGTGCGGCTGGTGCGCCAACCCGGAATCGCAAAGCACCAAAGACGAAATCGGCTTCTTTCGCGACAAGTGCCGCATGTGCGGCGCTTGTCAGCTTGCCTGCGATTCGGGCGCCATCGACATCCGTTCGGAAAGACGCATCAACCGCTCGCTATGCACGCGATGCGGCCAATGCGCCGAAGTGTGCCCGTACGACGCATACAAGCTGTTCGGCGAGTACAAGACCTGCGATCAGCTGGTTGAGCGCGTGCTTCGGGACAGGCCGTTTTACCGGAAATCCGGCGGCGGCGTCACCGCATCGGGCGGAGAGCCCACGCTGCAGCTGGGTTTCCTCATCCGGTTTTTCCACGCCCTCAAGCGCGAAGGTATCCACACCGCGCTGGAAACGCACGGCTATTTCCCCGCGGAAAAGCTGGCCAGCCTTGCCGAGTGCACAGACACATTCCTTTTTGACATCAAGCACACGGACTCCGCCGCGCACCAGCGGCATACAGGCGTCCCCAACGAGCTGATACTTCAAAACATATATGAGCTCGCCGTCGTTCACAGGGCCGATGTGGTGATGCGCGTGCCGCTGATTCCGGGCTTCAACGATGACGACGATAATTTAACAGCCACTGCGCGCCTTGCCCGCCGGCTTTCTCAGCAAGGCACGCTCAAAGGTGTTCACCTGCTAAAGTTCCACAACCTGGCGATAAGCAAATACGCGGCGCTGGAAAGGGAGTACGCATACGGAACCACCGCGCCGTACACAGCCGAGCGTTTCGACCATATTGTGGGCACATTCCGTGCCGAATACCCCAACGTCGTAATAGGGGGATAGTTCCGATTCATTTTATAAAAAGCCCGCGGCGCCTGTCTGCATGCATCCCCCTATGAAATTTTGAATCTGCTGCTTTCTCCCACTTAAGTACTGCCGATCTTTAATTATATAATTCAGTGGGAATAACTCTTTTTCGCCAAGATAATTGCATACTAATTTCCCAGGTATAAAGAACACCACTCTTGTAGCCTTGTAATTTATTGGCTTTAAATCCTCGATAATAATCTCAAAAATCTCGGTGCGTAACAAATAGTCACCCGGATGCATATCTTCACAAGGAAAATATAACTAGTAATGTATCTCCATAAAACTTAGACGATTTTTTTATTGCGGTTTTTAATATTTGCTCTCTAATCTTACTTATTATTTCCTGGGGCTTAGCTTTACGTAAAGAATAGCCTGTTATATTAACCTCTTTATTTCTTTCATTTGCATCTTGCCCTAATATTAAATAAGTTATTTCGACTTTAATAGGTTTTCCATTTACTTCGACTATTGCGTCATATTCTTGATTTCCTATCCCAACATATTTAAATACAATAATTAAGTATTTGAATATCGGAATGTATTCTTCTCAAAATTTTTTATACAAACCTATTGATACTCGATATTGTTTTTTCTCGTCATCAGTAGATTGTACTTTTGTCAGTACTTCGTCAATATATCTTTTTGCCTCTTTTTAAATTTCTTCCCAGCTCAAGCTCAGGCTTTGAAATAATATTTTTTTCCATACTATATTTTTACCCACATAAGTATGTAAAAATCAAGAAGCCCGCGACGCTTCACTGCGCACGGGCTCCCCGATAAATTGTATATATTGAACAATTGAATCCGGCAGCTACCTACCCTCCCAGGCCGTTTCCAGCCTAGTACTCTCGGCGTT
>JAAXZP010000007.1 GCA_012719815.1 Christensenellaceae bacterium | reverse complement strand
GTCCAAGGTGCTGCGGCTGATGGAACAGAAAGGGCTTATCACGCGGCAGTCTGTGAAAAAGGATGCCCGACTCAAAAAGATTGTGCTCACGGATAAGGCGTGGGAGATTTACAGCCTCATGCGCCACGACAAGGAGAAGATGGAGCAGCAGCTGGTGCGCGGCTTTACGGAGGAAGAGATCAAAACGCTGTACGGCTATATCCAGCGGATGAAGGACAACATTTCGAAGAACTGAGTGAGGGATACATGATAAAAAGACTGCTGGGCAGCGTGAGGGAATACAAAAAGGACAGTATTCTCTCGCCGATATACGTGACGATTGAATCGATACTCGAGATCATCATACCCACGCTGATGGCGTATCTGATCGACAGGGGCATCAGTCAAAACAACATGGAGTATGTGCTGCGGACAGGGCTGGTGCTGGTGGCGCTCGCGATGCTGTCGCTCCTGACCGGCTTTCTGGCAGGCCGCAGCGCGGCTATTGCGTCGGCGGGCTTTGCAAAAAATCTGCGCCGCGATATATTTGATAACGTGCTGCGGTTTTCGTTCTCCAACATCGACAAGTTCTCCACCGCCAGCCTCATCACGCGGCTGACGACAGACGTGACCAACGTGCAGAACGCCTATCAGGTGCTGATCCGCATGGTGGTGCGCGCCCCCGTCATCATCATATTTGCGCTGATTTTCTCGATGCGCATCGACATGGAGCTGTCGCTGATATTCCTGGGCATCATACCCGTGCTGGGCGTGGGGCTCGCGCTGATCATTGCCAAGGCGCACCCGATATTCGTGCGGGTGTTCGGCACGTACGACAAGCTCAACAATGTGGTTCAGGAAAACCTGCGCGGCATCCGTGTCGTCAAATCGTTTATCCGCGAGGACTACGAGGAGAGCAAATTCGCCCGCATCTCGCAGCTGATATATGAGGACTTCACGAGAGCGGGCCGCCGCCTGGCCTACAATATGCCGCTGATGCAGTTTTCCGTATATGCCTGCATGCTGCTGCTCTCGTGGCTGGGCGCCAAGGCGATTGTGGCGAGCGGCAACGACGCCGCCGCGGGGCTGTCCACAGGGGAACTGACCAGCCTGATTACCTATACGATGCAGATACTGATGAGCCTGATGCTGCTGTCCATCGCGTTTGTGATGATCATCATATCGCGCGCTTCGGCGCAGCGCATCGCGGAAGTGCTGGCTGAAAAGAGCGACCTTGTGAACAGGGAGAACCCGGTAACCACGGTAAAAGACGGCTCCATCACGTTTGAAAACGTCACATTCTCCTACTCGAAAAACGCGGAAAAGCCTGTGCTGAATGGCGTTAGCTTTACCATCGCGGCAGGCGAGACGGTGGGGATACTCGGCGGCACGGGTTCCGCGAAGTCCAGCCTGGTCCAGCTGATACCGCGGCTGTATGACGTGACGAGCGGCCGGGTGCTGGTGGGCGGCGTGGACGTCCGGGACTACGATATCGAGGCGCTGCGCAACCAGGTGGCGATGGTGCTGCAGAATAACGTGCTGTTCTCCGGCACCATCAAGGATAACCTGCGCTGGGGCAACGAGCACGCGACGGACGATGAGATGATCCACGCATGCCAGCTGGCCCAGGCGGACGGGTTCATCCGGGAGTTTCCGGACGGGTACGATACGTATATCGAACAGGGCGGCGCGAACGTGTCGGGCGGGCAGCGCCAGAGGCTGTGTATCGCGCGGGCGCTGCTGAAAAAGCCCAAAGTGCTGATACTCGACGACTCCACCAGCGCGGTGGATACCAGGACGGACGAGCTGATCCGCAAGGCGCTGAAAGAGCAGATCCCCGACGTGACCAAAATCATCATCGCGCAGCGGGTATCGTCGGTGAAGGACGCGGACCGGATTATCGTGCTGGACGACGGCAGGCTGGTCGGCATGGGTACGCATCAGGAGCTGCTCGAAACCTGCGATATTTACCGCGAAGTGTATGAATCGCAGAACAAGGGAGGTGTGCTGCATGTCTAAACCGAGCCATACGGCTGGCACGCCTTCGCAGGGGCAGCGGCCAGAGCCGCGCTTCAAGCCGGGCACCATAAAGCGGCTGCTCAAGTACATGGCCGAATACCGCGTGCGGCTGGTGCTCGTTATTGTGTGCATCATCGCCAGCGCGGCGGCTTCCGCGTCGGTCTCGGTGTTTCTGCAGACGCTGATCGACGACCATGTGTTGCCGCTGCTGGGGCAGGCGAATCCGGACTTCTCCGGGCTGATAAGTGTGCTTGTTGTGATGGGGCTGGTCTTTGCCGCGGGCATTCTCCTGACCCTTGCCTATAACCGGATGCTGGTGGTGATTGAACAGGGCACGCTGAAAAAAATCCGCGACAGGATGTTTACCCACATGCAGTCGCTGCCGATTCGGTATTTCGATTCCCATACGTTCGGCGACGTGATGAGCCGCTATACCAACGATACCGATACGCTGCGCCAGGCCATCTCGCAAAGCCTGCCGCAGATGCTGTCCTCGCTGATGACAGTGGTTGCGGCGTATATCGCGATGCTGTACCTCAGCGTTTATCTGGCTGCGTTTGTTGCCGTTTTCGTGGTTATACTGCTGCTGGTGCTGAAAGTCATCGTCAAAAAGAGCAGCAAGTATTTCATCAGGCAGCAGCAGTCGATGGGTGAAGTCAACGGCTATGTCGAGGAGATGATTAACGGACTCAAGGTGGTCAAGGTGTTCTGCCACGAGCACAAGGCGCAGGAGGAGTTCGACACCTTAAATGAGAAGTTGTGCAAGGCGTCCACGCTGGCCAACAAGTACGGCAATATCACAATGCCCGTGGTGGGCAACATGGGCTATCTGCTCTATGTGCTGCTCGCGGTGCTGGGCGGCCTGGCCATCATCTTCGGCGTTCCCAATCTGGGCTTTGCGGGCAGCGGCGTGATGACGATCGGCACGGTGGTGTCGTTCCTTGCGCTGTCGCGGGGCTTCATCAACCCGATCGGGCAGATATCCCTGCAGTTCAACATGGTGATCATGGCTCTGGCGGGCGCTTCCCGTATATTTGACCTGATGGACGAGGAGCCCGAACAGGACGACGGCTATGTGACGCTGGTCAACTGCCGGATAGAGGACGGCGAGGTCCGTGAGTGCGCCGAACGGACGGACAGCTGGGCCTGGAAGCAGCCAAATGGCGACGGTACTTTTACCTATACGCCGCTTAAGGGCGATATTCGCTTCTATAACGTGGACTTCGGCTATGAGGAGAACAAACCCGTGCTCCACGACATCATGCTGTACGACAAGCCGGGGCAGAAGGTGGCGTTTGTGGGCGCGACGGGCGCGGGCAAGACGACGATCACCAACCTCATCAACCGGTTTTACGATATCGCGGACGGCCAGATACTCTACGATGGCATCGATATCAAAAAGATCAAAAAGAGCGACCTCAGGCGGTCGCTGGGCATGGTGCTGCAG
>JAAXZP010000065.1 GCA_012719815.1 Christensenellaceae bacterium | reverse complement strand
GTGCCGAACAGCGCGGGCAGTATGCGCGGATCCAATCGGGCAAGCGGCACCGATATGCCGACAACTACCACCAGGATGGACGCCAACACCATCAGCTTGCGCGTATCGGCGAGCACCTGAGCCTCGAACTGGTACACGTAAAACCCGTAAGCAACAAACACCAGCAGCAAAAGCAGCAGCATGCCAACGTACAACGAATAGTCCACGCCTTCGCCGCCCACGACGCCCAGCGCCAACAGCACAGCGTATTGCTCCTCGGTGACCACTTCGCCCGCTGTCACCACCGTCTGGTTCTGCTTGTACTTAACCTCGGGCACCGTCTGCGCGGCGGCTTCCCGCGCGGCTTCCGTCGCCGCCTCGTCGTATACCATATTGGCTGTCAGGTATTTCTCGACCGGATAGTAAGCGAGGTACAATGCTCCGAAGGAATAATGCTGTCGCAGCCTGCCCTCCAGGCTGTTCAGCTCGGCAACCAGGTCTTCCTCATACACGCCGCGTGCCAGCACATTTTCGACTTCCGTCAATACCGTCTCTTCCATGGCGGTAATCTCGCTGTCCGTCACTCTGGCCAGCGCGACAATCGCCGAATCCGGCATGCCGGGGTCGTCCAGCGCGGCGCGGACGCTTGCTTTCATCGACGATGTGAGGAAGCTATCCCAGTTGACGTTAGCCGGATTAAACTCGCCGTAATACACGCTGCCAGAGCGCTGCGCCACATAGGCGTCGTGCAGCACCTCGACCTGCTTTCTGGCCGCTTCATAGTAGCCGGCGATGTTATTGTTGACTTTTTCCGTGACCTTGTCATCCCGCGTGTAGATGTCAGCCACCGCAGCACGCGCCTCGGCCCGCGCCGCCTCGGTGGATATTTCGTCGACGATATCGCGGCTCGCGGTGATGGTGGCCGGCGCCACCTCTCCCACGGCGATATCGTATTTCACAGGAGTGATGGACACCGCGATAAGCGCAAACACAACCAGCAGCGTGACCGCGCCAACCAGCACGGCAGCAATCAGCCTTTTCTTCGACATCATCCTTTTTACCGCCGTGTCCCTCATCCGTTACCTCCTTGTGCTTTTTTCATACCGCTCGTACGCCTGGATGATCTTCTGCACCAGCTCGTGGCGCACCACGTCGCGGTGCGTCAGGTACTGGATGCTGATATCCTCGATGCCTTCCAGTATGCTGAGGCACTGCTTCAGTCCGCTCTTTTTCTCCTTGGGCAAATCTATCTGCGTGATGTCGCCTGTGATCACCACGCGCGAGTTCTCACCGAACCGGGTCAGGAACATCTTCATCTGTTCCTCGGTACAGTTTTGCGCCTCGTCCAGCACAATGAACGCGTCATTCAGCGTGCGCCCGCGCATATACGCCAGAGGCGCCACCTCGATCGCGCCGCGCTCCGACAGCTTTGCGAACGCCTCGCCGCCCAGCAGTTCGTACAGCGCGTCGTACAGCGGCCTCAGATACGGGTCCACCTTGTTCTGCAGATCGCCCGGCAGAAAGCCCAGGTTCTCGCCCGCCTCCACCGCCGGCCGGGTAAGTATGATGCGCTCCACCTCTTTGTTCTTCAGCGCCACCACGGCCATCGCCATCGCCAGATACGTCTTGCCCGTACCCGCCGGTCCGATGACAAACGTCACGGTGTTCTCGCGCATCGCCTTCACATAGCGCTTCTGGCCCAGCGTGCGGCTTTTTATCGGCCGGCCCTTGCTGGTGATGGCGATCACGTCCGTCATGATCTCCTCGATGGCGTCGGCGTTGCCTTCCCGGGCGAGTTCCACTGCGTAGCGGATGCGAGATAAATCAATACTCTCTTTTCTGCGTATCATGCCGAGCAGCTTGTCCACCACCACCTTGGCGAGCTCCACGTCTTCCCGCCGCCCGGTTATCACCACATGCGTGTTGCGCGAGAATATGTTCGCGCCCGTTTCCTTTTCGATTACCTTTACATTTTCGTCAAACGCTCCGAACAGCTCTATAAGCTGTTCCAGGTTGTCCACTTCGATGGCGAGCTCAATATTGTCCAATTCTGTCTACTCCTCCAGATAAACGACCGCGCCGATGTCCTCATGCGTTTCAATATACACCGTAGCGGTCAGCATGCCGTCCTCTTCCTTAAATACAGTGCAG
>JAAXZP010000064.1 GCA_012719815.1 Christensenellaceae bacterium | reverse complement strand
GCCGAACAGTGTGCCAGAAAATCCCAAATGTTAGGCATATAGCGCATGAAAAAGGTAACAGCTTATACTGACGGCGCGTGTTCCCATAATCCCGGCCCGGGCGGCTGGGCAGCCGTGCTGATATACAAGGGGCGGGAAAAAGCTTTTAGCGGATTCGAGCCGGAGACCACCAACAACCGCATGGAGCTGACGTCGGTGCTGGAGGCTTTAAAAGCGCTTAAGGAGCCATGCGAGGTGGACATATATACGGACAGCGCATACATCCATAACGCGTTTGAAAAAGGCTGGATTGAGCGCTGGCAGCGCAACGGCTGGAAAACGGCTGACAAGAAGCCTGTGGATAATCAGGATTTGTGGATGGGAATATTGGAAGCATCCGCAGTGCACCGTGTACGGTACAACAAAGTCAAAGGCCATGCCGATGACAAGTACAACAACATGTGCGACGAGCTGGCCCGAAAGGCCATAAAGGAGAATACAGTCAAGAAGGGTGAGCCGTAATCAACTATGCGCAAAACGCAAGTTTTGCGCATAGTTATGTGTTATAATGTGGTCAAAGTGAGGGTGTCAGCTTTGTCCAGAATGAGCCGAACGGAACTGAATGTTCAGAGAACTGAGAAACTGCGTGCTGTTTTGGCGACTCTGCCGAAGTTTTGTCTGGAATTTTTCCGCAGTATTGAGCCGCACACCACGCTTTTAACGCGTATCAACTATGCGTATGACCTGCGGCTGTTCTTTACGTTCCTGGAAAACGAACTGGGCAAAGAAAACGTGATGCATATGTCGGCAAAACAGCTTGAGGATATCACGCTGTCCGACCTGGAGCGCTATATTGAGTATCTGCGGCTCTATTACAAAAACGAACATCAAAAGGAAATTGTCGTTGAAAACAGCGAAAAAGGCATCAAGCGTAAGATATCGTCACTGCGGACGTTTTATCATTACTTTTATAATAAGGAAGTTATTTCCTCGGATATCACTTCGCGCCTCCAGACGCCAAAGATTCACGAGAAGCCGATACTGCGCCTGACTCACGACGAAGCCATGAAGCTTCTGTATCTTGTGGAAACCGGCGACGGGCTGACGGACAAGCAGCGCGAATTCCATAAAAAGACAGCCCTGCGCGATTTGGCGATCATAACATTGCTTTTGACCACCGGCATCCGCATCAGCGAGCTGTGCGCGCTGGACGTCAGCGATTTCGATTTCGCATCGCGCTCATTTAAGGTGCTGCGCAAGGGCGGCAATGAGGCGCTGCTGTATTTTGGCTCCGAAGCGGAGGCGGCGCTGACTGCCTATATTGAGCAGCGCAAGGCCGCCGGCAATTACAGCCTGGACTCCCCCATGTTCCTGTCGCTTCAAAACAGGCGAATGAGTGTTCGTGCTTTGCAGGAGCTGGTCAAGAAGTATGCCAGCATTGCGGTACCGCTCAAAAACATATCGCCGCATAAGCTGCGCAGCACCTACGGCACGATGCTGTACCAGAGCACCGGCGATATCTATCTCGTTGCCGACGTATTGGGCCATAGAGCCGTCAACACCACGCGTAAACACTATGCCGCTGTGGACGAGGAGACGCGCCGACTGATGGCGTCCGACAGGGTACAGTTCCGCACTGTCAAAAAGGCTGAACAAAAAAATTAGAACATATGTTTGTTTTCGTTGACAGTATATAGGTTCTCTGATATCATTCGTTTAAAGGGGTGATTGGTATGGAAGGATTGACCAGGCGTCAGAGTGACGTGCTTGAGTATCTGAAAAAGTATATCAATGAAAACGGCTACGCCCCCTGTGTGCGCGATATCTGCGACGCGCTGAATTTGAAATCCACTTCCACCGCGCATGCGCATCTGACCAAGCTGGAGAGCAAGGGCTACATTTCACGCGACCCTGCCAAGCCGCGTACCATCATGATACTGGACGGCAGCACGGTCAAGGAGCGCATGGTGGCCGTTCCCGTTGTGGGCCGTGTAGCCGCGGGCACACCAATCACCGCCGTCGAGAACATCGACGAATACCTCTCTCTCCCCTATTCGCTGCTGGGCACGGAAGACGTGTTCATACTCAACGTCACGGGCGACAGCATGATCAACGCCGGCATATTCGATAAAGACAAGATCATCGCGCAGAAGCAGGATTACGCGCAGAACGGCGATATCGTGGTGGCGATGATCGACGACGAAGCCACTGTCAAGCGCTTCTTTGTGGAGAACGGACGCGTGCGCCTGCAGCCCGAGAACGACAATTACGAGCCGATATACGCCAAAAAGGTGGATATTCTCGGCAAGGTCATCGGCGTGCTGCGCATGTTCAGATAATTTTCATTTCGGTGAGCGCGTACATCAGGCCCAGCTTCATGTGCGCGTAAGTGAGCGCCCCCTGGGCGTATACGATATACGGCGGCTTTAACGGCGCGTCGGCGGAAAGCTCAATGGATGCGCCCTGCACAAACGTACCTGCCGCCATCACGATCGGATCATCATACCCCGGCATATCCCAAGGGATCGGAACGGCGTGGCTGTCTATGGCAGCCGCTTTTTGTATGCCCTTTGTGTAAGCCAAAAGCAGCGATTCGTCGCCTAGCCTTATTGACTGGGTGATGTCGCTTCTTTTGGCGTCGTGCGCGGGAAATACATCAAATCCCAGTTCCTCGAACACCCTGGCGGCAAGGACGCTGCCTTTAAGCGCCTCCCCCACCACGTGCGGCGCCATAAACAGACCCTGGAAAAACGGGCGGTAGGAGGCCTCGTAAGAACCTACCTCGCTGCCGAGGCCCGGGCATGTCAGACGGTTTTCCGCCAACGCCACAAGGTCGGCCCGCCCCGCGATATACCCGCCTGTCGGCGTAAGCCCGCCGCCCGGATTCTTGATCATCGAACCGGCGATAAGGTCCGCGCCCGCCTCGATGGGTTCCTCAACTTCGCAGAACTCGCCGTAGCAGTTGTCCACGATGACGATGATGTCGGGATACAGTTTTTTAATCTGCTGAACGAAATCGCGGATATCCTGAATCGTGAGCGCACGGCGCCAGGCATAGCCGCGCGAACGCTGTATAAACAGCGCCTTGGCGCGTGGAGAGCTCTTAATGGCGGTTACCACCTGTTCGACATCAATAACGCCATTTTCCGGCCACTCCACCTGGCGGTATTCCACGCCGAAATTGGCCAGCGAACCGGTATCCTTATCGGAATTACCAATACCAATAACATGGTGCAGCGTATCGTACGGCTTGCCCGTGACGCTGATAAGCGTGTCTCCCGGCCTGAGGACCGCAAACAGCGCAATGGATATGGCGTGCGTTCCCGAGACGATATGCGGGCTTAAAACCGCGCCTTGGGCTCGCATGATGTGCGTAAAAACGTCGGCCAGCGCCTGCCGGCCTTCGTCGGAATAGCCGTAGCCGGTGGTGGGCGCAAAATGACGCGCTCCAATATTGTGGGCGCGGAACGCCTCGACCACCTTATATTGATTGAGTTCAGCGGTTTTTTCAATAGAGCTGAATATACATGATAAGGACGATTCAGCGCGCTCAACCAGCGCCTGAACCGCCCTGCTGATTCCCAATTGATCAAGTATTTGCATTAATCTTCAGTCTGTTCTTTTTGTTTTTCGGAAAATGTGAAAAAAACCGCTTTGGAAGGCGAGATGGTGGAGATCGCATGCTTATAGATCATCATCTGTTTTCCTTCGCTGTCCAGTATTATCGTAAAATTATCGAAACCCTTCACCGTGCCTTTTATCTGGTAACCGTTGGTCAGATGGATCGTGACCCCAACATGCTCTTTGCGCACCTGGTTTAGGAATACGTCCTGCAGTATAATGGTTGATTTCTGCATATTAAAACCCCTTTTCATTTATTATCTTGATTATATCATTAATTATATTTTCTATACATGACGCCGGGGTGATATCGATCCAAATGATACGTTCATCCCGTTTAAACCATGTTATTTGCCGTTTGGCATACCGCCGCGTGTTGCGCTTGATCAGCCGGACAGCCTCGTCCAGAGTAATTTTGTTCTCAAAGAATGCAAAAAGTTCCTTATAACCGATGGCTTGAAGCGCATTTGTCCATCCGTATCGATTATACAGCTTCCGTGCTTCCTCAACAAGGCCTTCTGCCAGCATCTGATCAACGCGCGCGTTTATTCTTTCATAGAGCACTTCTCGCGGCATCCGAAGGCCGAAAATGAGAAAGTCGTCCTTTTGATTGACGCGCCTGAAATCGTAGGCTTGTCCGCCTCCGCTTTCCAACACCTCCAGCCGCCTGATAATGCGCTTTTTATCGGTTGGCGCGATAATACCGGCATAAGATGGGTCAATTTCCCTGAGATAATTATACAAGGCCTCCAGGCTTTTGTCATCAGCCTGACGTAAGTATTTTTGTCGAATTTCGTCGTTTCCGGGCGTTTGCGTAAAGTCGATATCGTATACCAGCGAATGAATATACAGCCCCGTACCTCCCGCCACCACCGGCACAAGCCCTTTCGCGTTTTCCTTTTCTATTAGCTCAAACGCAGCTTTCTGATAACTTGCCGCCGAGTAGGGTTCATCCGGCGCCACGATGTCGATCATGTAATGAGGAACGCCCTGTTTTTCCTCCTCCGTGGCTTTGGCCGTTCCGATGTCCATGCCGCGGTATATCTGCATGCTGTCCGCCGATATCACGCACGAGCCCAGCGCCTTGGCCAATCCGGCTGCCACTCGCGTTTTGCCGGACGCGGTGGGGCCGACGATCACAATAAAACGCCGCTTCATCATAGCACCCGCTTGAAACTCTTCTCGATCTGTTTTTTGGTCAGCACGGATATCACGGGCCGCCCGTGCGGGCATGTGGGAATCACGTTGGTGCGCAGGAAGCTGTCAACCAGGCTCAAAACCTCCTCTTCCGAGAGCTTGTCTCCCGCCTTGACGGCGCTGTGGCAGGCCGCCCGGATGATGCGGTCGCGCTTTATCACCACGTCGTCCGGCTTTTCAGATATCTCCTCCAGCGCAGCCGCGAGCATCTCGTAGATGCCGGCGCTGTAAAACAGCATCGGCACTGCGGAAACCTTGTATTCCAGCTCGCCGAAAGGCTCGATATCAAATCCCAGCGATAAAAACACATCCAGATTCTCGTCGATCAGGTTTTTCTCCGCATGGGACAGCCGGACGACCTGCGGCACCAGCAGCGGCTGCGAGGCGGAAAACCGTCCCGATATGAATTTGTCGTACAGCAGCCGCTCATGCGCAGCGTGCTGGTCGATGATGATGAGGTTGTCGCCCTGCTCCACCAGAATATATGTGTCCGCGAAACTGCCGATCACCCTTTCGCCATACGGCATGATGAGCGGCTCTTCCGGCTGGCTGTCCTCCTGCTCCGGTGCCTGCGCTGCGGTGCCGGGCTGGGATACTGCTGCCTGCGTAAAGCCGCCCGGCTCGGCATCCTCCGGCTCAGGCTGCAGCGTCTCCCTCATCACGGTCCGCGCAAACCCCGAAAACAGCGACGTCTGCATCACATCGGGTGGCGCCTGCATCTCCACCACCGCTTTGGGGATAGCGGCCTTTTTTTCCGCCGACGCGTCCTCAAGCTTTACGGTGCCGTATATCTGCCGCCCGGCCTGCGATACCGCTTCCTTGATCGCGTGTTCCACCGCAGCAGCGTCCCGGAAGCGCACCTGCAGCTTATTGGGATGCACGTTAACATCCACCGCACTGGCAGGCAAAAATATGTTGAGCGCGTAAAACGGGGATTCCCCCTTCACGAGCATCGGTCCATAGGCGCTTTTTACCATGTCGTGCAGGGCAGTGTTGCGGACGAACCGCCTGTTGACGAACACTGAGCCTTTCCGGCGGTTTTTCATCGAGACGCCGGGCCGCGATACGAATCCGTCAACGCGGATGTCGCCTGTCTCGTGCGACACATGGACGATGCTCCCCAGCAGGTCTGCACCGTACACGCAGTAGATGGCGTCTTTTAAGCTGCCGTTGCCGGGGCTGTGGTAAATATTTTTGCCCTGCGACGTATAGTGAAATGAGATTTCCGGAAACGCCAGCACGTAGCGGGACATAAGGTCGGATACATATGCCGCCTCGGTCGCTTCATTTTTCAGGAACTTAAGCCGCGCAGGAACGTTGAAAAACAGGTTGGATACGGTAACGGAGGTGCCATCCGGCAAACCCGCCGGTACCGCGTCTTCTATCCGCCCGCCCGATGCGCGCAGTATGACGCCCATTTCCTCATCCCGTCGTTTGGTTCTGATCTCGACGTTGGCCACTGCCGCTATCGTCGAGAGCGCTTCGCCGCGAAAGCCCTGTGTGCTGATATAGTTTAAATCCTGTTCGGAGAATATCTTGCTGGTGGCGTGCTTCTCGAACACCAGCGGCGCATCCTCCGCCGATATGCCCGACCCGTTGTCCGTCACACGGATCTCGCGGATGCCTCCATCCACAATGCTGACGCTGATGGCGCTGGCGCCCGCGTCAATCGCGTTTTCTACCAGCTCCTTGACGACGCTTAAAGGCCGCTCGACGACTTCGCCGGCGGCAATCTTATCCGTCACGCTTTTGGGTAAACGCCTGATCTGCCCCATGCTCTCCCCTATTTCAGCCGGTGCTTGATTTCGCTCAGCAGTTTGAGCGAATCCAGCGGCGTGATATTGTCCAGATTGACAGCGTCCAGCATATTGAGCAGTTCATCTCGCCCGAAGTTCTTTTCCTCCGGCCGCTGCCTGTGGCTAAATATGCTGTCGTCCTTGCTCTCCAACGCCGCCATGATGCGCTTCGCACGGTCGGTAACGTCCGAAGGCACGCCGGCCAGTTTGGCTACCTCAATGCCGAAGCTCCTGTCCGAACCGCCCCGAACGATCTTATGCAGGAACACAATGGTGTCGCCGATCTCCTTAACGGTGATGGAATAATTGCTGACGCCTTCCACTACGCCCTCCAGCTCGGACAGCTCATGGAATTGCGTCGCGAACAGCGTCTTGGCGCGGTTATGGGCACTGATATACTCCACCACCGACCACGCGATGGACAGCCCGTCCAGCGTACTGGTGCCGCGGCCGATTTCGTCGAGTATCAGCAGGCTTTTCGGCGTCGCGTTGTTGAGTATGTTGGCCACCTCGCTCATCTCAACCATGAACGTGCTCTGGCCGGACGCCAGGTTGTCCGAAGCGCCCACGCGCGTGAATATCTTATCCACGATGCAGATGGAAGCGCTGTCCGCCGGCACGAAGCAGCCCATGTGCGCCATCAGCACGATCAGCGCCACCTGGCGCATATACGTGCTCTTGCCGGCCATATTGGGCCCCGTCAGTATCATGATTCTCTCATCGTCCGAGAGGTGCGTGTCGTTCTTGACAAAGCTCTGCTTGACGAACGATTCCACCACAGGGTGCCGTCCGCCTTTGATGACGAGATCTCCTTCGAGCGTCATGACAGGGCGCACGTAATTTTTCTCATATGCCACGGCGGCAAAGCTGTGCAGCATGTCAATGAGCGCTACCATGTCGGCGCTTTTCTGGAAACGGCGGATATTGTCGGACAGAATCTGCCGGATTTCCAGGAAGCATTCATATTCCAGCGCGATGCGCTTCTCCTCCGCGCCGGTGAGCTTCTCTTCCAGCTCTTTGAGCTCCTGCGTCACAAAACGCTCGCAGTTTGCCAGCGTCTGCTTGCGGATGTACCGGTACGGCACCATTTCGAGGTACGACTTGGTGACCTCGAGGTAGTAGCCGAACACCTTGTTGTAGCCCACTTTGAGGTTCTTGATGCCGGTCAGCTGCCGCTCAGTGCTCTCCAGCTCGGCGATTTTTTGCTTGCCGCTGTGCGACAGTTGCTTGAGCTCGTCGATATCGGCGCGGTAGCCCGTTTTGATGATGTCGCCGTCCGTGATGCCCGCGGGCGCGTCCTCGGCGATGGCGTCTTCCAGCAGCGCGCAGATATCCTCCATGACATCCAGCTCGTCATGAATCCGGCGAAGCAGAACGGAACTGCACCCGGCCAGCGCGTTTTTCAGCGCGGGCAGGCGCTGCAGCGAGCTTTTAAGCGCAAGGCAGTTGCGCGCGTCCAGCGTACCGTAGGAAATGCGCGTGATCAGCCG